>MPMN01000005.1 GCA_002238525.1 Flavobacteriaceae bacterium bin25 | reverse complement strand
CCATACATTTCTCTGAGCAATCAAGTTGAGGTAATTTGGAGGGGGTAGAATTGATCCAATCTGTGTTACCGTTTTCAAAAAATCCTTCGCATTTGAAAACCCGATTAGTTTTCCATAAACTTAAATCGTGATTGAACTCGGTAGCCCTATTAAACATCCAATTCATATTGATTACATTACTTGTATCCCAATTTCCGATATCTTGATTGAACTCGGCAGCCCCATTAAACATAAAACTCATATCGGTTACATTACTTGTATCCCAATTCTCGATGTCTTGATTGAAGGCGGTAGCACCAGAAAACATCCAACTCATATTGGTCACCTTACTTGTATCCCAATTCCCGATGTCTTGATTGAAGGCGGTAGCACCTCGAAACATATTCCACATATAGGTAACATTACTTGTATCCCAATTCCCGATGTCTTGATTAAAGGAGGTGGCAAATTGAAACATCCCTCTCATATCCCTCACATTACTGGTATCCCAATTTTCGATGTCTTGATTGAAGGCGGTAGCAACGTAAAACATAAAACTCATATCGGTCACCTTACTTGTATCCCAATTCCCGATGTCTCCATTGAAGGCTGTAGCACCATGAAACATCCCTCTCATATCGGTCACCTTACTTGTATTCCAATTCCCGATGTCTTGATTGAAGGCGGTTGCCCTTTGAAACATCCCTCTCATATCGGTCACCTTACTTGTATCCCAATTCCCGATGTCTTGATTGAAGGCGGTTGCCCGATTAAACATCCATCTCATATTGGTCACCTTACTTGTATCCCAATTCCCGATGTCTTGATTGAAATTAGTTACCTGGTAAAACATCCCACTCATATCGGTCACCTTACTTGTATCCCAATTCCCGATGTCTTGATTGAAAGCCTTAGCACTTGCAAACATATGTCCCATATGGGTAACATTACTTGTATCCCAAGAACCGATGTCTTGATTGAAATTAGTTACCTCGTAAAACAGATGTCCCATATGGGTAACATTACTTGTATCCCAAGAACCGATGTCTTGATTGAAATTAGTTGCCTCGTGAAACATCTGACTCATATCAGTAACGAATGTGGTGACTACATTTTCTACATTCCGTCCGCTGGAAATCATCTCTCGCAACAAGGTTCTATCTACAACCCGATAATTGACTTCTCCTTTTTCTCCACCAAAGTCTACTTTCACTGTTTTACCGATTAACCCTCTATTTCCCGGTTTAATCTTTATGGTAACCCCATTATCATCTAAATACAAGGGTGTGTCTTTGAATACTTCTGAAGGTTTTAGATTAAATAAAGCTTCTATGCTACAATTACCTTCCACAATGAATTCTAAAACAGCATTTTTATTTTCATTGTTCACCGGACAATCTGTATCTGCATCCACTTTCCAACCGCCAAATTCATAGCCCTGATCAGGTATGGCAGTAAAAACAACATTTTCTCCAAATCCACCAATAACTTTGTTAGGGTCCGATACCATCCCACCTTCGCCTGAACTTACGCTAATGGTATAGGAAATCTTTTCAAATATGGCAGTAATAGAACAATCTTTAGATGCCTCGAATTCTATGTTAAGATTGTCCTTGCTAAAACTTCCACAATCACCTGTCCATTGTTTCAACTGATAGTGCTCAGAAGGTGTGGCAGTAATTTCAACCTCATCACCATCCTCTACAATTAGCGTTTCCGTAATTTCACCACCCTCACCAGCCGAAGTGGTAATCGTTCGTGGTGATTTGATGAATACCGCTTCCAAACTACAATTACCTGCAACAGTGAAGCTCACTTTGTTTTTCAATGCTATAAGGTCAGGGCATGCACTACCCTCGGCAGGTGTCCATCCGCTTAACTGATAACCTTCTTCCGGATCTGCGGTAAAAGATGCTATCTGTCCGTGTTCCCTTAGTAATTCACCTTCGTTTACACTACCTCCATCAGATGATGTGGCAGTGATCTTATACTTGATCTTCTCAAACTCAACCCCTATCTGACAATTCTTGGAAGCGGTGATGGTGATTTTGGGATTATCCTTATCGAAACTTCCACAATCACCTGTCCATTGTTTCAACTGATAGTGCTCAGAAGGTGTGGCAGTAATTTCAACCTCATCACCATCCTCTACAATTAGCGTTTCCGTGATTTCACCACCCTCACCAGCCGAAGTGGTAATCGTTCGTGGTGATTTGATGAATACCGCTTCCAAACTACAATTACCTGCAACAGTGAAGCTCACCTTGTTTTTCACTGCTATAAGGTCAGGGCATGCACTACCCTCGGCAGGTGTCCATCCGCTTAACTGATATCCTTGGTCAGGATCTGCAGTAAAAGATGCTATCTGCCCGTGTTCTCTTAGTAATTCACCTTCGTTTACACTACCTCCATCAGATGATGTGGCGGTAATCTTATACTTGATCTTCTCAAACTCAACCCCTATCTGACAATTTTTGGTAGCAGTGATGGTGATTTTGGTATTTTCCTTATGGAAACTTCCACAATCACCTGTCCATTGTTTCAACTGATAGTGATCTTGGGCAGTAGCAGTAATGCTCACCGGCTGACCAACATCTACACTTTGACTAGACGTTATTGACCCACCTACTCCAGCAGAGGTATTAATAGTGATTACTTTTTGAATTGGAGGTAATGGATTTTCTTGCTTATCATCACAAGCGTATAGAATGCCAATGAGCATAAAAGAAAAACAAATTCTTTTTTTCATTCGATCACTCATTTTCACTTGAGGCTTTGCAGGAATTTTGTTGGCTAGGAGTTCTTGGTTTTTTGGCGGAAAATCTGCGAGGACATCTTTAGGATAACTATGTTTGAATAGTCCTTTCTTTAAGTAGAAAATCATACTAAATATAGTTTTGGCCATATATGTTGATATGTGTTTTATTGAAACGTCTCTCACTTCTTTGGCATACTCCCCACTCCCCATACTCCCTAAGGTGTTGCTAATGTTGAACTAGAATAGGCTAGTTTGGTACAATCTTGACTTTTGTTTCAACTTTATCCCAATTGAAGAATAGATATAAATCTTGATTTAGTTCTTTAAAGTAAATTTTTAATTTCTCCTCTACGTAGTTGGTTTCATAAACTGGTATTTCAAAACACTTTTTCATCCACTAATTCTTCCATTCTTTTCCCGGTTCCTCTATTCTTTTTTGAGATGCATAAATCCCAGTAATTTTCATCAGGTTTGGTGTATAGTCCATAGGTGCCAGGATCTAAATTATGATCTCCAAATTTTACTTTTTTATTAAACTTAATTGTAGTAACCTCATTGGCACCGAGTCGCCAGGGTTTTCCATATGGAATTAGCGGGCAATCTGAAGTACCCTTTGCTTTTTCTTGACATTCCGTTTCATCTGAATTGCCAAAGATCACACGGTTTTTTTTTGACGGTCTACCATAAGCAATAACGCTTTCAAAGTCCTTATAATTTAAATTTTTGTCGGAGGGAGAGTATGTGGAATAATATCTAGGGCTTTGCACAAATTCTTGAACTACCTTCGTAAAGAATATTAGTGCAATGAGAAAGAGCATGATTGAAAAAATTCTATTTAATTTCCTTTTCGTAAGAAGTTTTGCCTTTTCTATAAGAAAATCTTTAACTTTCCGTGATTTTTTTAAAAAGTAAAAAAGCACTAACACTATTTCCAACAAAAATTTTTTCAAAATCTTCGGTATGCTTCTCAAGAGTATCGGTATAGTTTCTATAATAGTCTCTGGAGATAATAATACACTCCTCAACCAACTAAATCTCTGAATTTCGGATGAGCTCCCCTCATTTATTGATTCTTTCGTTTTCTGATTAGAATCTTGAGAATAACTTTTATTGATGATGCTATAAATTAGGGATGAAGCTTTTAAACTAAATATACTAGCATAGGATTTACTCTCTTCGGCATTCTTCTGTAGAGAATATTTTGATAGGGTAGGACTACCATTTAATGGACTCAGCTGTTTCTCACTCTGAGCATATAAATGATTTTCTTTTTTTGCTTCACTTGCTCTGCTCTTTTCTCTATTTTTTTCTATATGTACATCTCCTTTAGGTCTGTTGTTTTCTAGTGTGTTTTCATTAAATGTTTCAGCCCCATGAGTGGAGTATGAAATTGGACTTTTACATCGTACGGACTGGAGTAATTCGTCCCGTCCCTCAACTGGTTTTAATAGATATCTATCCTCTCCTTTCCCCAATATATGAGGTTTACTTCCCTTTTCTCTTCCGACATTGGTATCCAATTGGTCATTAACAATTTCTCCTACAGTAAAAGATCTTTCTTGCCATCTACTTTTAATTCCAATTTCTCCATCACTTTTGTCATAAGCTACAAAATAGATGAATTCATTGCCGAATCGTATACTCGTTTCTATAAACATACGACTTGGTGCAAAGGATACTTTACCTATAATTACTTTTCCTTTTTTTACAATACAACCTTCTGTCAAGCAATATCTAACTACCCTTAGTTTAATTTCTTGGCCATATTTCTTGAGTCTTTTTTTGCCTTGTTTTGCCCATTCAACTTCTACGTGCTTGCTACAATCATCAGGTTCTTGACTAAACCCCTGATAGGATAGAAATAAGCAAAAGACAATAAGACAGATTAGGTTGAATATGAGGGGAAGGAAAAATTTTACCCTACACAGAATATTTTGGGGGGGGGGTATTACGGTTAAAATGGATAATACTAAAACTCATAAGTAAACGTTAAACTATAATTGGAAAGCAATTTAATAAAAATAGTTACAATAATTACTTCTAAACTTATTTTTCCTCCAAATATGGCTTTTAGTATTGATATTAAGTTAGTTATAGGTAATATTTAGTATGTATATTATCGTTTTAAAGGGGAGATTTTATGTTTCAGGACCACTAAACTTGGTCTTTTTTTTCGTGCATATATGGTGTCCTAATATTAATTTTATGTGAAAATATATGTCTTCACAAATGACTTTTTGTATAGGTTTAAGATATTCATCTATTCGCAAGCTTGTCAAAAGGGCATTTTTTTTCTTTCCTAAAAAATTTTTTTAGTCATTTTATTGAATAATGTACAACTATCAATTTTATCTATTGTCACATTTACATTCATAAAGAGATTTAAATTCTTTTGTACAAACCACATTTAGTAGCAAATTTAGTAGCTTACTAATTATTTATAGGATTAGATGTGTTGGATTAAAATTCATACGCATTAGCTGTTGAATGCTCCATTCATTACCTGCCGATTTGGTAATTTTACTAAAAGGAAGAAATTTTTCTGCTGTTTTGTTCAAAAAAATAAATTAGTTAAGTCCACAAGTTGCAAGAAACTATAAACATAGAAAATACCGAAATCGTTCGGAACTATCGCGAATTACTACAAATCAGCTACCAAACACTTTCTGAGGCTGATAAAATATTGATTCGGAAAGCCTTCGATCTGGCTGTTGATGCCCATAATGGACAAAGACGAAAAACAGGGGATCCCTATGTATTCCACCCCATAAGTGTAGCCAAAATAGTGGCTGAACAAATTGGTATGGATGCAACCTCAATAGCAAGCGCCCTACTACATGATGTTGTCGAGGATACCAAGTATTCCCTCAACGATATCACCGAGATGATGGGACCATCAGTGAGCAAAATAGTCGACGGACTAACCAAAATATCACACCTCAAAAAAGATAAAGACATTTCCCTTCAAGCCGAAAACTTTAGGAAAATGCTGCTCACCCTCAATGATGATGTCCGAGTGATCATCATCAAAATTGCAGATCGTCTACACAATATGCAGACCATTGATGTCATGCCCGAACATAAACGCATAAAAATAGCATCAGAAACCCTCTACATCTATGCACCCCTAGCACACCGAATCGGATTATACAATATCAAAACAGAACTTGAAGACCTCAGCCTAAAATGCAAAGATCCAAATAAATATAATCTAATAAAATCAAGTCTCGAACAAACCCTCAGGCACCAAGAAAAGTACATTGTAGAGTTTAGTGAATTCATATCAGAGGCTCTGGAAAAAAAACGAATTCGATGTACCATAAAAGGACGAACCAAATCCATCTATTCGATTTACAAGAAAATGGTGTCCAAGAATATAGAATTTAACGAGGTCTATGACAAATTCGCTATCCGCGTTGTCTATAAATCTTCCCTAAAAAATGAAAAATTATTCGCATGGAATGTTTATTCCATTATAACCGATCATTTTACTCCAAATCCCTCAAGGCTTAGAGACTGGATTTCCGCCCCCAAATCCAATGGTTATGAAGCACTTCATATCACCGTAATGGGACCACAAAACAAATGGGTGGAGGTTCAAATACGTTCACAAAGAATGCACGAAGTAGCCGAGAAAGGATACGCAGCACATTATAAATACAAACATGGGAATCAAACCGAAATTGGAATAGATGATTGGTTGAATAAATTACACGAAGTACTCCAGAATAAAACCGGAAATGCCGTTGATTTTGTTGAAGAATTTAAATTAAACCTCTACGCTGATGAAATTTATGTCTTTACCCCCGAAGGAGATATAAAATCATTGCCACAAGGAAGTACCGCCCTAGACTTCGCTTTTGCTGTGCATACAGAAATTGGAAAGAAAACTAGAGGGGTTCGAGTAAATGGTAAATTAGTTCCCCTGAATCAAAAACTCAGCAACGGTCAGACAGTGGAAATCTTAACTTCAGAACATGCCAAACCAAGTCAGAACTGGCTTGACTATGTGGTTACCTCAAGAGCAAGATCCCGAATCCGATATTTTCTAAGACAAGAACGTAACCAGATGGTTGCCCTCGGAAAAGAAATTCTAAGAAGAAAATTTCGTCAAATTAAAATTCCTGTAAATGATCGATCGCTACTATCAATGATTCGTTACTTCGAACTGAATTCAGTTCAAGATCTTTACTATAAAATCGGGATAAACGTAATAGATAACAAAAGATTTAAGGAGTTTGTTATCGCCTATAATAATAGCTTTATAAATTTTCTAAAAAAGAAATTGACACCCGCAAGAAAACGAGTAGTCAATATACCTAAATCCACCCAATATGTGCTGGTTTTTGGAAGTAAGAATGAATCCTTTGACTACAAATTAAGTTCTTGTTGTAATCCCATACCAGGAGATGATGTATTTGGATTTGTAAGCAAATCTGAAGGAATAAAGGTTCATTCCATGGAATGTCCCAATTCCATAGCTTTGAACTCTCAATATGCTTACCGGATAATCAAAGCAAGTTGGGTTGATTCAGCGTCCGAAGAATTCAAAACGAGCTTGAAAATATCAGGAATTGACAATAAAGGATTAGTTAACGAAATCACTAAATTGACACTAGGGTTCTCAGGAGTCAATCTCAATAAAATTGAATTCTCAGCCGAAGGTGAATTTTTTAACGGTCAAATAGACCTGAGTCTAAATGGTAAAGAAACCCTAGAAACTTTGATCAAAAGCTTAAAAAAAATTGAAGGGATAGATAAAATAGTCCGCAACTAGCAATATATAAATCAAAAACATGATTGATTCAACCAATGATATTAAAGATCGGGAAGCAATTAACGAAAGAAACCAAGAAATTGTAAAAGAGTTCTTTTTAGACTTTTTGAACAAAAAAAATCTACGCAAAACACCCGAAAGACTCGCTATTTTGAAAGAGATATATCTTCTTGATGAACATTTTGAAGTAGAGACACTCCATAGACAAATGAACCTCAATTCATATAGCGTTAGTATCGCCACAGTATATAATACTATCGATCTTTTGCTAGAATGTGCACTGATTCGTAAACATCAATTTGGTTCCAAACAGAACTTTTATGAAAAATCCTACTTCAATAATCAACACGACCATGTAATTTTAACCGATACCGGAGAAATAAAAGAATTTTGTGATCCCCGAATCGATCAAATCAAAGAAACCCTAGAAACAATTTTTGATATCCAAATACACGATCGCGCGTTGTACTTTTACGCCACAAAAAAAACTAATTAATTCTTATCCCATATGAATGTGGATGTATTGCTTGGTCTCCAATGGGGAGACGAAGGAAAAGGGAAGATTGTGGATTGCCTTACTTCCCAATATGACATTATTGCTCGTTTCCAAGGTGGCCCCAATGCAGGACACTCTTTGAAATTTGATGAGAAAAAATATATCCTGCATACTATTCCTTCTGGAATTTTTCACCCCAAGAAAAAAAACCTCATCGGTAATGGTGTAGTACTAGATCCCGTTGTGCTAGATTCAGAGCTGAAGAGCCTGTCTATTGATTCAGAAGATCTAAATTCTCGACTATTTATCTCAGAAAAAGCCCATTTGATACTACCAACACATCGCTTTTTAGATAAAGCATCAGAAGTTTCAAAAGGAAAAGTCAAAATAGGATCAACCCTAAAAGGAATAGGACCAGCATACATGGACAAAACAGGTAGAAATGGATTAAGAGTTGGTGATATATTTCAATCTGACTGGGACAAACGATACCAGTCAATGGTGGACAAACACTTTGATTTGTTGAAACTATATCCCGTAGAAACTGATTTTGATTTTGACTATGAACAGCAATTATTTTTAGAAAAATTAGAGACCATCAGAAAGTGCAATATCGTCGATAGTACTGCTTTTATTCATAAAGCCTTAAATGAAAATCAAAAAGTATTGGCAGAGGGAGCACAAGGAACACTGCTAGACATAGATTTTGGTACCTATCCCTTTGTTACATCATCTTCCACCACTTCTGCCGGCGCTTGCATCGGATTGGGCATTTCTCCCCGAACAATCAACAAAGTATATGGAATAACAAAAGCCTACACAACACGAGTAGGTAAAGGTCCTTTTCCCACGGAAATATTTGATGAAAATTCAAAATTTTTGCTGGAACAAGGAAATGAAATTGGTTCAACCACAGGCCGTAAAAGAAGATGCGGATGGCTGGATTTAGTTGCCCTAAAATATGCTTCAAATATCAACGGGGTTACCCATCTGATTTTGACAAAAGGAGATGTTTTATCCGGACTAAAAAAAATTAACGTCTGCTCGGATTATTCGATTAATGGGTCAATAACCAAACATCTGCCCTACAATTTAGAACATAATGACCTTCGACCAAACTTCATAGAACTTGAGGGATGGGATGAAGATATGTCTTTGATAAAGAACTTCAAAAACCTTCCCGAGCCGTTCAAAAACTACCTTACCTATATTCAGGAATACCTAAATATCCCTATTAGCATCATATCAGTTGGACCCGACCGGAAACAAACAATTTATAATTGATGGGAAGATATTTCAGACCTTTTGCTATTATAATCAGCATTTTTGCTCTTTTCATCACTGTGGATGGTTGGACACAATCTTCTCCAAAAGTTATTGAAATTCAGCAAGCCGGATCGGCGACAAAAGACGAAGCTCAGTTTCCAGGAGCAACGATTCTCAATAGATCAGACACTGACCGAGTTCATTTATTTCACCAAGGGGCATTGATCGTATCCGATTATGCCATTTTTTATCCTTCAGAAAACAATTTTAATGCAAGAGGTGATGTGGTTTTTACTCAAGGTGATAGTATCCGTATGACCAGCGAACGATTGAACTATAATGGCAATACCAGAATGGCTCAGGCATTCGGGTCAGTTCATCTGATTCGAACAGATATGGACCTAAAGACCGAAAGGCTTGACCTGGATAGAGTAAAAAATCAAGTTTACTACAACACCCCCGGAGTAATCGTGGACAGCCTCAATACACTGACAAGTGAACAGGGGATTTATTATATGGATCAAAAAAAATATCGTTTCCTATCCGATGTGGTTATAGTGAACCCCGACTACACCATCAATTCAGAAAGACTAGATTACTTCACGCAAATCAATCATGCTTTTTTGTATGGACCTACCGAAATTGTTGGAAGTGATTACAATATTCAAAGTGAGAGGGGGTTTTACGATATGGATGATGATATTGGTATCTTTAAGCAAAACGCTATCATCTATTATGACAATAAAATAATTGAGGGAGATAGCCTTTATTTTGACAATAATTTACAATATGCCGCTGCAACTAGTAACATTCGGTTAACCGACACGATTAACAGATCCATCATAGAAGGACACTATGGAGAAGTATTCAAAGCAAGAGATTCTGCAATAATCACCCACAGGGCACTTGCTACCAATATTTTTGATAATGACTCCTTATATATTCATGGGGATACCTTAATTATTACCGGACCGCCTGAAAAACGAATTTTCAAAGCCTTTTATGATGTTCGATTATTCAAGACCGATATTCAAGGGAGATCCGATTCTCTTATTTTAGATGAATCTACCGGGCTGACCAAATTGCTCAGACGTCCCTTCACAAAAAAAGAACAACAAGTAATGACACCAAAGGATTTGACCAATCGAAATCCAGTGATGTGGTTTGATAAAACCCAGATGACCGGAGATGAAATACAGTTAATCTCCAATCCTCAAACAAATAAACTAGACTCCTTACATATTGATGGCAATGCGCTGATAATAGAAAAAGATACCCTTAGTTTAGATGGGTTCAATCAAATTAGTGGTGCCCAGCTCGGGGGTAGTTTTAATGATGGTAAACTCGAAAGCCTTGATGTTACCAAAAATACCACAATGATTTACTATTTCTATAGTGATGAAACTTTGGAATTGATTGGGATTGACAAAGCAACTTGTAGCGGAATGCGTATAGATTTTAAACTAGGTAAGGCCGTAAATATAAAATTTATAGGACGTCCTGAGGGGAAATTATATCCAGAATCAGACTTAGATCCTAATGAGCGCAAGCTAGAAGAGTTTTCCTTTAGGGAATCGGAAAAGCCAACAAAGATTCAAGATTTATTCAGTCCAGAAGATTTGGCCTATAAGCCTAAGATTATTGAAGAAATTCCTTTTATTGAAGAGGATACGGAAAATGAAGAAATTCCTTTTATTGAAGAGGATACGGAAAATGAAGTAGTCCAAGAACAGTGACCTATTGCAATGAAAAATTTAATTTCAATCTAGCAACGATATCTCCCAAACCTCTGGGACTAGAAATTTCCTCTGCCAAAGGTTCTTACATCTATGATGTTAATGGTAAGGCTTATTTGGACTTCGTCGCTGGGGTGTCGGCCTGCAACCTGGGACACGGAAAAACTCAAATCAATCAAGCAATTATAGATCAATTAGACCTTTATAGTCATGTGATGGTCTATGGAGAATTTATCCAGAAGCCGCTTGAGGATTACTCGAAACAATTAATAGATTGTTTGCCAAAAAATCACCAAAAGTTTTATCCCACCAATTCAGGAACCGAAGCGATGGAAGGAGCCATCAAAATGGCAAAAAAAGTAACCAAGCGGAGTGAAATCATCACCGCAAAAAATTCTTATCACGGTTCTTCGCAAGGATCTCTGAGCATCATGGGAATCGAAGCCAATAAAAATCCCTTTCGTCCCTTGATACCTGGTGTCAAGCAAATTGAATATAATAATTTTCAAGATTTATCAAAAATAACTGCCAAGACGGCAGCAGTTGTTTTGGAGACCATTCAAGGGGGAGCAGGCTTTATAGTGCCTGAAAATGACTATCTGAACAAGGTTTGGGAAGCGTGTATAAAAAATGGAAGCCTACTGATTCTTGATGAAATTCAGACAGGATTTGGCCGGATTGGCACACTTTTTGGGTTCCAACAACTCAATGTGATACCCGATATTTTGGTCATCGGAAAAGCAATGGCCTCAGGCTTGCCGGTAGGGGGATTTACAGCTTCGTCCGAACATATGAATCAACTAACCCAGAGACCCCTATTGGGACATATCACCACTTTTGGGGGACATCCCCTAGTAATGGCTAGTGCCTCAATCACCCTTGAATTGATACAAGATCTGCTCAAATCAGATCAGATAGAAAAAAAAGAAATGTTGTTTAAAGAACTATTGAATCACGATAAAATACTTGAAATTAGAGGTAAAGGTCTTATGCTGGCACTTATTCTACCCTCACCATCTGATGCTCAAAAGCTCATTGCCAAATGTTTAGATAAAGGATTGATCACCTTCGGTTTGTTGTGGGAAAAAAGAGCTGTTCGTATCACTCCGCCGCTAACAATCTCTACGAACGAAATCAAAAAGGGATGTGGAATCATTTTAAGGTCCCTTCAAGAGATTTAATAAATTCGAAATTTGTCAAATACTTTTTATGAAATACTGAATTATTGAAAAATAAGGCAATATATTTGGCTATTCTAAAATCACAAATTTCACTAGTCTATGAATGTTGTTGAGAAATTTGACAAAATGCTCAAAACCAAGAAGATATACTATTTCGATGTTGACGAATTTGAAGATATCACTGCTCATTATTTCGATCAAGGGGACTATGTCACTGCTTTAACAGTCCTCAAATATGGCCTTATACAGCACCCTGAGAATGAGCAATTAATGCTTTTCAAAATCAATATCCTACTTATACAAGATCATTATGATAAAGCTGAAAAGGTAACCAAGGAATTGATATCAATAGATCCTTTGGATGAAGATCGTTTACTTCTGTTGGCATCAATATATTCTTATAAAGATCAAACAGAAAAATGCATAGAAACTTTGACGCCACTTTTAGAAAGTGACAACTCAATGATTAGAGAACAAGCCACACAATCTGTGGGACTAGAGTATTTTGGTGCAAAGCAGTACGATAAAGCCCATGAGTATTTGATGGATAGCTTAAACTTAATTCCTTATGATAAAGAAATTCTAGAGAAGTACGTCCATTGTCATCAAATAATCGGTAAAAAGGAGGATGCCATACCTGGATTGGTTAAATTTCTTGAAAGCCACCCTAGACAGGCACATGCTTGGAGAAGCCTATCTGAATTGTTCTGTTTGGCCAAAGAATTTGACCTTGCCCAACAGTCTATAGATAATGCTATTGATTTAAAGCCAAAAAATTCAAAGTCTCATCAATTAAAAGGAGATGTATACTACAAATCAAAAGACTATACAAATGCAGTAAAGTATTACAAAAAAGCATTAGATCTGGGAGGTAAATTCAATTCTATTAACTCTAAAATTGGGTGTTGCTATCAGAGACTTTCTCAGAACTGGTTAGCTCATAAGCATTTTAGCTTGCCAATTCAGTCTGGTTCCCAAAACAGTTCCTGCTGGAAAAATTTGCTTAAGTTTCTTATCAATGAAGGACTTTATGAAAGAGCTCAACACTATATTGAGAAATACTTTGATTTTAAATCCGAAAGTTCTGGAGTTTGGAAACAATGCACTAAGGTATATGAACATTATAAGTTGATTGAACAATTGGACTTTTGTATAGATAACTATCTCATATTTGGCAAGCCTAAGGTAAGTCATTGGATGTATTGTGCGAAAATCTGGATTCATCTGTCTCAATGGAATAAGGCCTTGCAAATCTTATTTGAGGCGAATGAATTGTTTGGTCGAAAGAGAGAACTTGATGAACTAATCAAAATTTGCATGGACCAGTATAATAAAAACACCCCTTTAGATAAAAAATAGTTTCTAATTTATTGGGAGAGTGTGTTAATGGTCCGCAAAATTAGAGCTGTAACCTTTTTATAACTTTGCCCGATTTGCATTCCAGTTTGAAGGTTTTCAAGCACTTTTTTATTTTATTTTTTAAGGGAATCTTTGTTGGTGCAGTGGATGTATTGCCCGGGATTTCTGGAGGTACTATTGCTCTTGCCCTAGGTATTTACCATGAATTGATTTACACTATCAATAGGCTTTCGCTAAATAGTCTTAGACTACTTTTCAAAGGGAGGTTTTCCAAATTCTGGGTTCACATTAATTGCAACTTTCTTATTCCTTTTGTTTTGGGGGTATTGGTGGGCATTTTCACATTGGCCAGGACTATAGAGTGGTTATTCAGTCACTACACTGTCTTTCTGTGGTCATTTTTCATGGGATTGTTAATCATCAGCATATATTATCTGCTAAGAGACATCAAATTAAAACGAAAAGTTCTGATTCAGCTGATAATTGCAGCTGCTTTTTCATTTGGAATTAGTTGTTTGGGTTCAGTGGACGGAAATACCCATTACTTGTACATTTTTTTTTGTGGTAGTGTCGGGATTATCGCAATGATTCTGCCAGGGATTTCAGGAGCCCTTATTCTAATAATTTTAGGTGTATATCCTACCTTGATAGAACAAGTCAATAGATTTTCTTTATACTTTTTACAATTTAACAATCCCGAGTTTATTGGTTCTATCTTCACCCTTTCGATATTTGTTGCTGGAGTTTTGGTTGGGATCAAAACTTTTGCTAGGCTTCTTGACTATTTGTTCCGGAGATACGCCTCAAGCTGTTATGCTATATTAGTCGGAATCATGATAGGTGTGCTGTACAGAATTTGGCCATGGCAAAACGATTCATCTATGAGTGGAAATAATACAATTAGTCAATTGGTATGGCCAGGACAATATCAAGATGACCCTAATCTAATTGCAGCGATTTTGCTTTTTCTATTTGGAATCATCATTATGGTGATTTTAGAAAAACTAGGATTTATTTCTTCGAAGCAATCCTATGGACAACAATAGTAGAAGCTTCAGAGATTATATCCTTCTTTTTATCAAGGGGGTTACCATGGGGGCAGCCAATAAAGTGCCCGGAGTATCTGGGGGTATCGTGGCTTTTGTTGCAGGGTTTTATCCTGAAATGATCCATTCCTTGCAACGATTAGATTTTAAATTTCTAAGACTCCTTATCAGTGGTCAAACATCTGTTGCGTGGCAATATGCAAACGTGAAATTTTTGATCTATTTATTTCTTGGAAGTCTGTTTAGTTATTTCGGAATATCTCAGCTTTTAGATCTAGGGTTCACCTATTATGAAAAAGAAGTTTGGGGGTTATTCTTGGGGCTTATATTAACTTCTCTGTATTATGTGATTTGGGAGGTCCGAGTTTGGAACTACAACACCATTTTAGGAGTGATCTTCGGAATTGGTACTGGTCTATTGATCACTTTTGCCACACCCCAGTCCCAAAATGATGGATTATGGATGGTATTCCTCTGTGGAATGATTGGCATTACAGGAATGACTATGCCCGGTTTATCGGGGTCTTACCTAATTTTAGTTCTAGGCAATTACAATCTTCTTCTGGTTGATTCGGTAAATCATTTATTTGACATCCTGATCAATCTAGCTCAATTTAATTTTAGTATTCTATCGGATCCAATCAAAATAAACTTTATGACCATCATAGGTGTTTTTGGTGTTGGATCTGTGGTGGGCTTGATCTTTTTTTCAAATCTCTTGGGTTATGTACTGAAAAAATTCCAGCAGACCACGACTGCTACTATTGTCGGTTTCATTGCAGGCACTTTTTTTAGTTCTTGGCCTTGGAAGTACACCTATTATAAAGTTGATGAATTAGGCCAAATAGTCACTAGTAATATCGGCGATCCGGTTGTGGGAAAATATGTCTATTATGCACCAAATCTAAGGGAATTATCTACTTATAGTGTTCTGGGTAGTATCTTGCTGGGCGTATTTATTTTGATTTTTCTTCAGAGATATGGGAAAAAAAAGGTTAAATAGACAATTTGGTCTAATTGGTAAAGACATCTTTTATTCTTTTTCGGAGGGTTATTTTTCTGAAAAATTCAATAAACTACAGATTGAAGATTGTCGTTATCGAAACTATGATTTGGCTCAGTTAGAACATATTGAGTCAGTTTTCAAAATTCCGAATTTAGTTGGTCTTAATGTTACTATTCCATATAAGGAGAAGGTCATACAATACTTGGATTCAATTAGTTCGGAAGCGGAAACAATTGGGGCTGTAAATGTCATACATCTAACGAAAGACAACAAAAAAATTGGTTACAATACTGATTGTTATGGATTTGAAAAGTCTCTTTATGAAGCTATTGACGTACTACCAAACAAAGCATTGATTTTAGGTACTGGGGGTGCTTCAAAAGCTGTTGGGTATGTCTTAAAGAAAAATAAAATTTCTTTTACCTTTGTTTCCAGAAAGCCCAAATCTAATAACCAAATTTCTTACCATAGTTTGAAAAGCCAAATTTTTAATCAACCTTTATTAATCGTCAATACAACTCCATTAGGTACTGTGCCCGATATTATGAGTCATCCACCAATACCTTATCAGTACCTTTGTGAGCGACATATTTTGTACGACTTGGTTTATAATCCTGAAATCACAAGTTTTTTAAAACGAGGGATAAACAAAGGGACTAAAATAATTGGGGGATTAAAGATGTTGATTTACCAAGCTGAAAAAGCTTGGGAAATATGGAATAAATAACCATAGAAGGCTGCTTGATTGTCATGATAAATTTTCATTTTGCCTTCCAGAAAAAAATGCTTCAGAAGTATGAAAAATCATTCGGAATCTAGTGGGTTCAAATCAATTCAAAACACTCTTAGTCGGGATATTCAGCCAAAATACTTGGTTCAATCTGATGCATTCAGTTTTCTGTCGGTTGAATTCATTAAATACTTAAGATTCTTTTTTGGTAAACGTTCTTTGGTAAACGGTATTAATCGGGCCCAAAGAAAGCCTCTTTGTTTACGAGCATTTATTAGATCCCGACATATAGGTATTAATCGAAAAGTCGATTTTGATCAAAGTGTATTTGGTTTGTTATATTGGCGAGGAAACCAACTTGAGGGAATCGTACCAAATGTTTCCAATCTGTTTAATTTTTAATTATGGACAATAAACTACATCAAAGGGAGGTGGAACAGAGTGCTACAGATTCGATCGCTTTTGGGGTTGATTCTTCCAATCCGGAGCATGAAGAAACCTCTTCAAAAATTTCTGACCAAAACCTTCGGTTTGACAAGCCGGATGATTCTCTTTCAAAGGAAGATGTTTCTTCATCAGAAATTAAGAATGCAGATAAAGAGTTATCAGGCTCTGGGCAGGCACCGATTACAAATGACAGATTAGAGACTGAAGTCCTAAAAAATCCTTCATTGGAGTTTAAAGAACTTCTGTCCAACGATTCAACGACAAGCCAAAAGAATATCTCGTCAGACAAAAATACAGAAGCACTTCCTTCATTAGATAAAGCGATTGATTCCGAATTAACAGAAGATAAAAGTTCCTCTGCTGATTCAGTTGTTGACCATGATCATCAGAACAATAGTGAGGAAGAGCAACTAAACTCTTCTAATTTAAATCCAGAGGAAAATCGTGAGAACATCAACTCTAAAGATGTTGCTATTAGTAATAGTTCTGTTAAAACTTCTGGCGTTCATAAAAAACCAAAAAAATCTATTGATCTGCCCAAACCTGAAATTGATTTGGAATCTCTTTCGATAGAAGAATTGATAGTCCAATTCGACAGTTTGATTAAAGATTCTGATTGGAATAAAAACAAAAATTCAATCGCAGAGGTCAAGAAGATATTTGAAGCAAAGTATCATGAAGATGTTGAATCCAGAAAAAATAAATTCCTTGATCAGGGTGGAAATCAAATCGATTTTTTCTATCGACCGGATTATAAAAAACAATTTGACCAGTTATATAGGGAATACCGAAAGAAAAAGCGTGAGTACTATCAAGATTTAGAAAAAGAGTTGCAATCTAATCTGGTTCAGAAGGAAGAGATTTTAGATCAGATTAAACTTCTCAGAAATCAAGATTTATCTATCAAAAAGAAATACGAAGAGATCGGTCGGATTAAGGAAAGTTGGCATAAAATCGGTCATGTTCCGAGAAGCAAAAGTGAACAGCTTTGGCGCGATTACAATCACAATCTTGACTTATTTTATCAACTTATGGACCTCCACAAGCTCCAGAAAGAAGAAACTGATAAGGAGGAGTATGATAAAATAATCGGCTTATTAGCTGAGGCCAAAAATAGGATTGATTCATTGAGTTTTTCTAAAGCCAAAGTTGAATTGGAAACCTTTAAAAATCTCTTGAGAGTTAAATCTATTCGATTGAGTAATCGACTCAAAGACGATGTTTGGAATCGCTTTAGAGCCATAAGAAAAGAATTGGACAAGAAAATATCTGAGGCATATTTGAGCAATCTGGAAATAAAAAAAGAAGCCATTGATAGGCTACAAGCCATTTTTGAAGATCTTCCTGGCTCCCATGAACAATGGCATAAGTGTGCTGAAGAGCTCAGAGAATTAGACAAAAAGTTTCGGGCTGCTAATCCAGTTAGTTACAAATCGGGGAAATTTTTAAGCGCTAAATTTTATCATCTATATTGGGATATCACTCGGAAAAAAAATGCTTTTTTCAAGGATGTTTTCAAACAACGGAAAGAAATTCTTATTGCCAAAAATCAGATCATTGATGAGATTAAAAAAATCATTGATGCTGATGACTGGAAAAATCATATTAATAGGGTAAAAGAATTACGTCCAGAATGGAAAAAACTAGGTTTTACTTCTAAAAAAGAAGAGCGTAAATTATGGAATGAATTCAATGAGCTTACTCAGTTATTTTTTGATCGTCATCGTCTGGGCTATGAAAAACTAACTCCTCATCAGGAAACAATTGTTAAAGCCAAAGAGCGTTTTGTATCTGACTTTTCTAATTCTTTTGAGTTGAATGATCAAGATATTTGGGATCAATTAAACCCTCATTTTGAGCTGTGGAGTGGTTTTGGTTCAATTCATCCGGATATTGACCATAAATTAAACACTAGTTTTCATAAAGAGATTAATGAAAAGCTCAAACTCCATAAAGGGAGCAAGAAGGATAGAGCCAGTATTTCATTTGAATGTCTGATTGAGATAATCAGGAACGATTTCTTGAGTATTGAAAAGAATTTGGTTCAATTTAAATCCGACATAGCTTCTCTTGAAAAAGAAATCACTCAATTAGAGAACAATCTTCAGTTTTTTGATACTTCTAGTTCAGATAATCCCTTAGTAAGGGAAGTTGAACAAAAATCCTCAAAGGTCCGGGATCGGTTAGAACTGACTAAGCAGAGGTATTTCAAATTAAAATCCTTGAGAACTGAATTGAGCAAAAACCGCTGATTGAAACCGTCGTATATTTTCCGTTTGTAGGGGTATTCCTTATGATTTCTCTCCATCCAGTTATATTATTCAATACTATATTTTCTCAAAAAGATTTGATGTATAATTTATGTCCTGCAATGGATTTTATGAGTTCAGAATCCTGCTGATCAATCATTTGATTTATACATTTTCTACATAGCTAGTAAAATTGACATACAAATACAAGAAGCGAGCGTGAACTGAGGAAGCTCATGCTCAAGCAAAAGAACATGAGCAATAAAGTTAAAGTTAAGGTGCTTCTTTTGCTAAAACAGGAAAAAGTGATTTATACCATTTAGACATTAAATTTTCTATGAGTAACTTCAATGTCTAAATAACATTAGATAAAAAACATCAACTTTGCATTTGGTTAAAGTCAAAATTTTTTCTGAAAATTTAATTATTGAGATCATCATTTTCGCTATATCAGATTTTTTTGATAGATTTTATCCTTGTCCACCATTTTTGTAATCAGATTGTTGAATGTCGTTTCTTTATTCTGTGAACGATTTATTCTGAAGCAGAACTCATTGAAGTATCTATCCAGATGAAAGTCGCTTACCCAGGAATAAGTGGTACGTATCCAAGACTTTATCTGGTGTATCATCGTATGAAGAGCCTTAAAGTTGAGTCCCTTCCCTTGTTGCTCTCCATCTGCGTAATGTTATAAACCTTGGCTATTGGTTTATATCCTTTCCACTTGTCAGTGGTTATCTGGGCAGACTTACTGATATAGTTGACAAAGATGGACTCAAGGGAGCATACCAAGAAATCTTCTATGCCCATGGCATACATACGCCTAACCTTCCCCTCCTTGGTTAGCTGTACCGCTGTTACCGCTTTCTTTTTCTTGGTATCATAGCTACGCCCTATTTTTCCTTGTTCCACTCCACCCAGAACGAACTCGTCCACGTGTACTATACCATCCATAGGGTACTTGAATGATCAACTAATGTCCTGGTCCTACCAGAAACACATCCTTTAACTTCACTCAAAAAATAAATTAAAAATTTAAAACTGATTGTAAAGCGAATATTTTGTATTTTCGTGTAAGCATAATTTTAAAAATGAAAAATCTTGAGATAAAATCGTCCGGTGAATACAAACAAATTATTGCAAAAACTGATGATTTTGATTTTTATGGTGGAGAACCTATATATGAAGAAGCACGAACAAAAGATGGAGTATTTCAAGTGAAAGTTGGTCAAGAACCTTTTGTTGTTAGAAGTGAATTCCCCGAAGGAAGTATTAATATCAAAGTATTAGATGAGAATAAAAATAGCCTTCGAATAACCTTTTATCTATCAGTGCATGGAAATATCAAAAAAATAGAAATGCCCGCTGTCCTTGTCTCTACAATTCATGAACATTCACTTGAATTCCGTCAATCCGGTCGTCACCAAGAGATGTATATAGCTAGCGATAAGTAACCAATACCTTGTTAAAATGAAAGAAGAAGCAATTAAGCATTTAGAGTTCATTCAAAATATTATAACAAGAATGAACACAAACTCATTTCAACTAAAGAGGATGTTCGTCATAATCATTTCTGCTTTATTGGCTGTTTATGCATCAGAAAAGAACCCGGATTTTATTTTGATTACCATTCTTCCATTGATTCTATTTTGGTTTTTAGATAGTTACTATTTGCAACAAGAGAGAAAATTTAGAGGTTTGTATAATGACCTGCTAAATGGAAATCCACATAATGTTAAACCATTTGAAATGAAACCAAATTTATATAAAAGGGGAAGGTATTCTTTTAGGTCTGCTTTTCTATCGAAGACAATATCTACTGTTTATATTAGTGTTGCGATCGTCGTGTCGTTTATATACATTTATCTAAAATATTTTAAAAATGGTTAAAAGAAGGGTGTTTTACAGCTTTCACTATGAGGAAGATAATTGGAGAGCTTCTCAAGTGAAACAAATGTTCACATTTGAAGATTTTATACCTATATATCCGAATAAATGGGAAGAGATCAGAAGAAAAGGAGAGAAGGCAATTCAAAACTGGATTGATAGTAACTTAAAAGGTTGTTCGTGTACAGTGGTCTTAGTAGGAGCGAATACTGCAAAACGAAAATGGATAGACTATGAAATAGAAAAATCATGGAATGATGGAAAAGGTGTTGTTGGTGTTCACATCCACAATTTGAAAGATAAAGATGGGAGACAATCTGAGAAAGGAGACAATCCATTTGATCACTTTACAATAGATAACAGAAAAAAACTTTCATCGGTTGTAAAATGCTATAACCCTCCCTATCAAAATAGTAAGATAGTTTACGATGATATTAAAGATAACCTTAAAGAATTGATTGAAGAAGCAATTGAGATAAGAGAAAGTTTATAGGCATAGTATAAAGTAACAGAATAATAGTAGTAGCCTATGACTATTTAATAAATGTCAAATCAGCAATAGAATGGGTCATTGATAGATATCCTGTAAAAGCCGATAAGAAATCTGGGATTACAAATAATCCAATCGACTAGTCAAAAGGAGTGGAAAAACCGAGATATATTTTGAATTTATTGTTATCGGTAATAATCTATTGATCAGAACTATGCATCTGGTGGAGGAGTCCGCCTAAGGTAGAGTTTGAGATCTGATTTTACGGCTTTTATTTCACAGATGAGAATTGATCTCTAATCCCATGTCCACATATTGTTCAATATCGGAAGTAAAAGAACCTACTTTTTCACCTAGTTTTTTGTGTCCCAATCGAACGATAATCAAATCTTCCGAAGGAATGGTAATGATATATTGACCCAAATGTCCCCTCATCAAGAAGGCTTTTTTGCCATGAAATTCTCTAAGCCAAATGCCATATCCAAAATGAGGTGAATCTTCAAAACGAGGAGTAAGAGATTGAGCAATAAATACTGAATCAAGTATCTGTGCTCCATTCCAACGACCATAATCCTTATATAGCTTAGCTAACCGAGCAAAATCTTTGGCGTTTGATGCAATACAGCAGAAAGATTTTTCGACTCTCCTTCTTTTTGAATCTAATTGCCAAAAAGCATCGTACTGGTAACCCATTGGCTCAAAAAAAGATTCTTGTAAATAATCTGATAAAGATTTTCCGGTGGCCTTTGCAATGGCTAAACCAAGTAACTGGATGGATCCACTTTGATAAACATACCTCTGTCCCGGATTCTTTTCAATGGGTATGCCCATCATCAAATTATGAAGATCTTGGGTAAAATAAATTCCTGAGGTCCTATTGATAGGTATATAGTATTCCTCTTTCCATTTCAACCCACCTGACATACTCGCCAAATCACCAAGGGTTACCTTATGGGCGTATTTCCCCTTTAGTTCTGGTAGAATATCAATCACACGATGGTCAAACCCTTCAACATATCCATCTTTGATGGCTTTACCCAAGAGTGCCGTTACATAAGATTTAGTAACTGAAAAGGAATTGGTTTTTGAACTTTCATCAAAACCATCCCAATAACGCTCGTAGAGAATTTTATCTTCTTTGATTACTACAAATGAAATGCTTTTCGACTCCTGAAGAAATTGTTGGTGCTCCAAGCTGAGTTGAATTGTGTTGTATAACTGATGTTGTGCCCAAGGCTGAGGACTTTTTGATGCCTTGATGTTTTGATTTTCAAAAAAAGTATAGTCTTCCAAAAACGCAGTCTTGTGTCCAGTGAAATAAACCACTCTGACCGCTTTATATATATAATTTAAATCCAAAAAATAAATTATACTATAGATAAAAACGAGAATTATTAAGACATTAAAAATCCAACCTATTCTTTTCATCATCATAAGTTGTTTAACGGCAACGAAAAGAAAAACTTCTTGTTTTCCATATCAATTAGTTTAGCCTTTATTCTTATACCCGCTGAATAACCTTTCAAGGACCCGTCTGAACCGATTATTCGGTGACAAGGAATAACGATTAATATGGGATTTTTCCCAATTGCTGATGCTATAGCTCTGGTTGAACTAGGGATTTTCATCTCATTGGCTACATACTGATAGGACACTGTGGTGTTGTATCTGGTATTTTTTACAAAAGCCCAAACTTTTTGCTGAAATGGTGTTCCTTTTGCATACATGTTCAAGGAAAAACACTGGAGTTGAAGATTAAAATAGGCCTTGAGCTGCTGACAAACTTCTAACTGAAAAGAACCTACTTGATCTACTTTTTTAGACTTTTTATCTACAAATCTGAGTCCTATTAGGCAATCATTCTGGGTTTTTAATTCAATAAGACCCAGAGGGGAATCAAAGTATCCAATGTTCAAGTTCTGGAATTCGGCTTTCGAGGTTTTTGACATATCAAGCAATATACAATATCTCTGGATTTACAGGGCATATCAAATTACCATATGACAAAAAATGACTACATTTGAGCTCAAAATGGGCAGATGTATCATCCGAAAAAGGTGTCTTGGAGTGGTATCTATCCTGCCATTACTACTCAGTTTAACAATCGTTCAGAGCTAGATCTAAAAGCTTTTTCTAAAAACTTAAAAACCCAAATGTCTGCTGGAATCAATGGCGTGGTATTGGCAGGCTCTTTGGGAGAGGCATCTACCTTGGAACAACCCGAGAGGTCACAACTTTTAAAGTCAGCTTTGGAGGTTGCTCAGAATAAGATACCTGTTATTATGAATATAGCAGAAGCTTCTACATCAAAAGCCATAAGGTATGCTGAATTAGCTCAGTATGGAGGTGCTGATGGTATTATGCTCTTACCTCCCATGCGTTATAGAGCTACTGATAGAGAAACAGAACAATTTTTTCGAGACGTTGCTCAATCTACCAACCTGCCAATAATGTTATACAATAACCCCATTGATTATCAAATTCAAATTACTTTCGAGATGCTCGAAAATTTGGCTGAATTTTCTAATATTCAAGCTATCAAAGAATCTTCAAGAGATGTTACTAATGTGGTGAGAATCAAAAATAAATTCGGTGATCGATTCAAAGTACTATGTGGGGTAGATACAATTGCTTTAGAGAGTCTTGTGTTGGGTGCAGACGGATGGGTAGCTGGGCTTTGCAATGCTTTTCCAACTGAAACAATGGCTATCTTTAATCTAGTAAAGGATAACAAAATTGAACAGGCAAGAACAGTACTGAAATGGTTTTTACCCCTTTTAGAATTAGACCTATCACCTCAGTTGGTTCAAAACATCAAGTATTGTGAGCTTCAGACCAATATGGGTACTGGTCATGTTCGAAAACCTAGATTACCATTATCTAAAAACAATGCAAAACAAATCGATGAAATGCTTAAGATTGCATTAAAAAATCGGTTGAATATATCGGCCATAAAATAAATTCTATGATCAAAGGTCTCAGTCAAGTAGGAGGATTATATCAAGAAGCCTCAAATTCAAATGACAATCAGTTTTACTTATTCGAAGACATTCCTTTTTATGAAGCGAGCAAAGATAAAATTGACTTGGCTCTTGACCAAGCCGCCTTGGCTTTTGAAGAGTCAAAGTCTTTATCGCCCCAACAGCTTGCCAGACTACTGAGCAATATCGCTGATGAGATAAATAGTCATAAGGAAATAATTATTCAGACGTATCAATCCGAATCTCATTATGGCCAAGGAAGAGCAAACGGTGAATTCGGCCGAACCATATCCCAAATTGGAACTTTTGTCCGGCTTTTGGAAAAAGGACAATACTTACATGCCAAAATTGACCATTCAACAGATGCAACTCCCGATTTGCGTAAGGTTCTGGTACCAATCGGACCGATTGCCGTTTTTGGTGCAAGTAATTTTCCATTGGCGTTTTCATCTGCTGGTGGCGACACAATTTCTGCCTTAGCATCCGGTTGTCCAGTAATCATAAAGGGGCATCCTTTTCATCCCGCAACAAGTGAACTAGTAGCTAGTTGTATGATACAGGCTGTAACCCGTTCGAATCTTCACCCTGGTTTAGTTGCTCATTTACATGGTGCTGATTATTCCATTGGCCAGCGTCTAATTATGCATCCTAAACTCAAGGGAGTTGGTTTTACAGGGAGTCATAATGGGGGAAAGGCTCTTTTTGATTTAGCCCAAAAGAGATCTATACCGATACCTGTTTTTGCCGAGATGGGGAGCGTCAACCCTATAATTATTTTGAGAGATAAATTAAACTCAGACCAGAATTTAGCCAACCAAATAGCTGAATCAGTGTTGTTAGGGTCAGGTCAATTTTGTACCAATCCAGGATTGATTTTTATTCAAACCAATGATTCACAACATTCGTTTATACAGGATTTTATTAATAAAATAACATCAACAGATATAAATCAATTTGTCCATGGAGACATCCATAAAAATTATGTCAGTAAAATCCAGAACCTCAAAGAAGGGATCCCTGATTTGAAGTTGTATCAATCAAAATCATCTTTAGGGGCTTGCGGGGTTGTTGGAATAGATCAACTCCACCGGTATCCGGATCTTATACAGGAGGTTTTTGGACCTTATAGTTTGATTGTTCTTTTTGATGATTATCAGCTGCTTACACTGCTTGCAAAAGAGTTTCCTGGACAATTGACTTTGAGTATTCTTGGGTCTCGGAGCGAATCTAATACGGTGTCCAGAATTTCAGATTCATTAGGACATATCGCTGGGAGGCTATTGTTTGATGGAGTGCCTACGGGTGTTGTCCTAAAATCAACTATGACTCATGGTGGGCCTTATCCAGCTACCACTGATTGGAGATTCACTTCGGTTGGTACAGATGCAATTTATCGATGGTTGAGACCCATAACCTATCAGAGTTGTCCCGATGATTTGTTACCGGAGACACTTCAGGATAGCAATCCATTAGGCATATACCGACAATTAAACGATGTCTGGGGGATTCATTAAAAGATGAATCCAGAGAAGAGATATATCTTCGACTGTATTGATGGAAATACAGCAGGTAATCCAGTACGGCTAGTCAAAAGTCCCAAACCAGTTCTCCATGGTCAGTCAATGGGTGAGCGAAGAATTGATTTCATCAAACGGTTTGATTGGATAAGAAAAGGTCTGGTTTTTGAACCCAGAGGGCACGACATGATGAGTGGGGGATTTTACTATCCACCGATAGACTCAAAAAATGATCTTGCCATCATATTTATAGAAACAAGTGGTTGCCTACCTATGTGTGGTCATGGGCTGATAGGATTGACAACTATTTTACTCGAAAATGATTTGGTCAAGCCCAAAATTCCAAACAAGCTCAGAATAGAAACACCCTCGGGTTTGATTGAGGTTACTTATTCTATGCAGAAAAATCGAGTTCAATGGGTAAGATTACTAAACGTTCCCTCCTTTTTATACAAAGAAAATCTGAAGATAAGATTATCTTCTCTGGGTGAAGTATCTGTTGATATTGCATTTGGAGGGAATTTTTATGCCATAGTGTCCCCGCAAAATAATTATCGTGATATGGCTGATTATTCTGTACATGATTTAATTGAGATGGGGCGTGAACTGCGTATTATAATCAATGAAGATTATACCATCATCCATCCAGTAGATAAACAAATAAAAGGGTGTTCTCATGTCCTTTGGACAGGAAGACCAAAAAAGAAGTGTTCATCGGCTCGAAATGCTGTACTCTATGGTCAAAACGCAATAGATCGATCACCTTGTGGAACTGGCACTTCTGCAAGGATGGCTCAGTTGTTTTCGAAAAGAGAATTAATGCTGGGGGATACTTTTATACATGAAAGCATTATTGGCTCTACTTTCAAGGGAGGTATAGAAAAGTTAACTCGGGTTGGACCCTTTGAAGCAATTATCCCTTCAATAGAGGCCAAAGCCACAGTTACAGGTTACAATCAAATCATTTTGGATCCTAAGGAATATTTTCCACAGGGCTTTCAAGTTTTCTAAGTTATTTAGTGAAAAAGAGGGTAATTGTTTTGGGTGCAGGAATTATTGGAATGAGTTGCGCCTATTATCTACATCATGAGGGTCATCAAGTTTTGGTTATAGACAAAGCTCAAGTTGGCAAGGGGACTTCATATCTAAACTCAGGGTATATTACTCCGAGTCATTTTACACCTATGGTAAGTCCTGGTATTTTACGCACAGCGCTTAAATTTTTATTAGATCCATCGGGACCGCTTTATATTAAACCAAGATTTGATTTAGATTTTTTGAGATGGGGGATTCGTTTTATCGGCAATGCAACCCCAAAAAATGTAGAAAGTTCAATTGATACTTTACTCAAAATGAGCATGATGAGTAAACGTCTATACAAAGAATTGAGTCAAAAGTTGAAATTTGATTTTGGTTTGTCTGAATCTGGACTATTGGCTACATACAGAACCTCAAAAGTCGAAAAAATAGAATCTCAGTTAGCGAAACGGGGTCGAGACTTGGGATTGGAAATACACCAATTGTCAAAAGAACAAGTCGATCAAATGCAGCAGGCACCTATGGATATAGAAGGAGCTTTTTGGTACAAAGATGATGCTCATACTACCCCTGACATTTTCATGAAGGGTTTATTTGAATACTTAAACAGCCATGGGGTAGAATTTTTGTTCAACAAAGAAATCACCAGATTAGAAAAAACCAAGGCCAATAGGGTCATTCTTTGTGATGGCAAACAATCCATTGAGGCTGACGAAATTGTATTGGCATCAGGATCATGGTCAGGAAAATTACTGAAATCAATTGGTATAGATTTATTGTTGCAACCGGGCAAGGGGTATAGTTTTCATATCAATTATTCGGGGATTTCTCTACCTGCTATATTGACTGAGGCAAAGGTTGCGGTGACTCCAATGTTTGGTAAAACGAGAATAGGTGGAACGATGGAAATATCAGGTTTTGATGGGCAAATCAATTTCAAGAGGGTAGAAGCGATACGAATAGCTGCCCAAAGTTATTATCCAGATGTCAATTTTAGTAAGGAAAATTGTGAATGCGTTCAGATGGGTTTTCGACCTCTTACTCCGGATGGGGTTCCTTACATTGGAAGGATAAGGGGTTGTGATAACCTCATCTTAGCTACAGGTCATGCGATGGTTGGTTGGAGTTTGGGGCCTGTTACGGGAAAGTTGGTTTCCCAGATTGTTTCAAACCAAAAGAGCAGTATTGACATTTCAAGGTGCAGTCCTAACCGGAAAATATGAGAACATATTGCTATCGTCAAGTAGGGTAATACTCAATTGCTAGTAGTTAAGATAAATTCCACCTAAGTATACCATATCCTTAAAGACCAATCTTCCCCAGACGGGATATGAAACCCCAAAAGAGATTCCTGCGTTATTGAATAGTTCAAATGCAGTTTCTGCTCGTAGTGCTAAACTTTCTAGATTATTGGCAAAGAACGATCCATCATCTTGTCCTTCGAGATCTCCATTGTATGTGGATTTGGTTAGATGAGCTGAGCCAAGTATTAAGAAACGATTTTCGAACAGTTGGAGTCCGGTTTCTAGTGCAATGTGAAATTCATCCGAGTAGCCTTTAGTTCGATTATTATATCCTAAGTTAGTTTTGAAATATGCTGGCGTATCCCAAAGGGTGTAGCTTGTTCCTAAATTAATTCCTAGTTGTTGGTTGAATTCTCCATCTCCTGTTTGGAAACTATTTCTAATCTCCAACAGTTTAGGGTGGTCTATATCCTCTTCGGGGATTCCTGTTGAATTACCTGTTGGGATTGAAAACTTCAGGCTAGATGAAAAAACCCAAGATTTTAATTTGAAAAGTCCAACTTCCAGGGATAGATCGGTATCACCTAAACTATATAGTCTTCCTTCGGGTATTAAGACTTCGTCATTTACTAATGATACTTGGGCATACGAGTATGCGCTAACCAAAAAGGGTAAATACCCAACTAGATTAATGTTATTTGAAATCCCATATTGAAAAAAGAGACTATTAATCCAGAGACCTCTTGTAGCGTTTTCATCTGCCTGGTTTGAAGTGGTATAATGTTGATCAGCTAGTATGTGCCATGTACCTAACTTAACGTAAGCACTGCCTTTTTCTTGCAACCATTGTCCGTGACTATTGCCATAGAAGAAAAGAGAAATCAGAAGTGCTAGAAATGTTTTGTAGACTAAATTCATATGAGTAAAATTAGAAAAGTTTAACTTTACTTCTATATATCAATTTTATTATTTCCCTAGGGGTTATATTCGAAACAAAAAAATAGTTGCTCACAACATTTCTCTTAGTATTTCTCCAAAGTGATGAAAAGATTGAATACACCCCAGCTGATAGTAGAAAAAGCGATCTATTTTTTATTCCTCCTATGCACCATTCTGCCGTTATCAGCATACTCAGTATGGGGACAAGTCGAACGAGGTTCAAAAGGAAGCCTTATCAAAGTAACCAAAGTGAATTATGTTTATGATGGCGATACTTTTTATGCTGACCTGAACTGCAATTTCGATGTTTTTTGCAAGAAAATCCCCATCAGAATCGCCCGGATAGATACTCCCGAAATCAGGGGTGATTGTCAAAAGGAAAAAGATAAAGCAAAGGAAGCCAAGAACTATCTAAACAATCTATTAAATAATGCCCAAACCATCGAAATAAAAAATGTTGAAAGGGGGAAATACTTTAGAATTGTGGCGGATGTATATATTGATGGAGAATTGTATGCCGATAAAATCATTCATAGAGGATTGGCTACACCATATGGAGATGCATATGGATGGAAGAAAAAGAATTGGTGTTTTTAAATCTTTTATTTCAGCAGTTGGAAGCAGTTAACTAAAAATAGATGAATTATCATGAGAAATAAAAATTTAAGGTCAGCAAAAAGAGCAAAGAAGGATGAGTTCTACACTCAATTACGGGACATAGAAAACGAATTGAAGCATTACAAAGTCCACTTTAGAAATAAGGTCGTTTATTGTAATTGCGATGATCCGAAGGTTAGTAATTTCTTTCACTATTTCTCATATAATTTTGAAGAGTTAGGGCTCAAAAAATTAATTACTACATGTTACAAAAACCAAAATGCAGACATTTTTAGTCAACACAAAGAAGCCGAAAGAGTTGCATATATTGAATACACTGGAGATAAAAATGATAATCGAAGACCAGATGCAGAAGAAATTGAGGTAAAGCGTTTAGAAGGTGATGGTGATTTTAGAAGTAGTGAATGTATAGAACTGCTCAAAACAGCAGATATTGTAGTTACCAATCCCCCTTTTTCGTTATTTGGAGAGTATGTAGCACAATTGATAAAATATGATAAGAAGTTTTTGATAGTGGGACATCAGAACGCAATAACATATAAAGAAGTATTTCCTCTTATAAAAGAAAATAAAGTTTGGTTGGGAATGGGGAGTTTAAGGGAGTTTGCAATTCCGAGTTATTATCCACTAACTTCAAAATCATATAGGGTTCAAGAGGATGGTACGAGGATAATTAAAGCCAATGGGGTAAAATGGTTTACTAATCTTTCGCATTCCAGGAGAAATGAGGAATTGATATTAACCAAGAAATACACGCCTGATGAGTTTCCGCATTACGATAATTACGATGCCATTGAGGTGAGTAAAGTAAAGGATATTCCCAAAAATTGGGGGGGGGTATATGGGTGTTCCTATTACTTTCATGGATAAATTCAATCCATTACAATTTCAAATCATCAACATGGATAGACCACTAATGAAATCCAAAACGGGAAAAGTAAGTCGTTTTAAAATAAGTGGAAGAGAAATCTTTGCGAGAATCATCATCAAACATAAACAGCATTGAAAATAAATTAAAAGATGTAACCATCACATTGGAATTTAGAGGGAAATTAGATAGTAGACTGCAGATTCAAGATAAAGGTTTTCATCTTTAATACCTTTATACATTTGATGAAAACCTCTATTCCAGCAATTGGAATCAATTAAATAGATCAACTATCATGCGAAACAAGAATTTAAGGTTAGCAAAAAGAGCAAAGAAGGATGAGTTCTATACCCAATTAAGGGACATAGAAAACGAATTGAGACATTACAAATCTCACTTTAGAAATAAGGTGGTCTATTGTAATTGCGATGATCCGAAGGTCAGTAATTTCTTTCATTATTTCTCCTATAATTTTGAAGAGTTGGGACTCAAAAAATTAATCGCTGCATGTTACAAAAACCGAAATGTAGATATTTTTAGTTTACACAAAGAACCCGAAAGAGCTGCTTACATAGAATACACGGGAGATAAAAATGATAATCGAAGACCAGATGCAGAAGAAATTGAGGTAAAGTATTTAGAAGGTGATGGTGATTTTAGAAGTAGTGAATGTATAGAACTGCTCAAAACAGCAGATATAGTAGTCACCAATCCTCCTTTTTCGTTATTTAGAGAATATTTAGCACAGTTAGTTCAATATGATAAGAGGTTTTTGATAGTGGGACATCAGAACGCAATAACATATAAAGAAGTATTTCCTCTCATAAAAGAAAATAAAGTTTGGTTGGGAATGGGGAATTTAAGGGAGTTTGCAATTCCGAGTTATTATCCACTAACTTCAAAATCATATAGGGTTGAAGAGGATGGTACGAGGATAATTAAAGCCAATGGGGTAAAATGGTTTACTAATCTTTCGCATTCCAAGAGAAGTGAGGAATTGATATTAACCAAGAAATACACGTCTGAAGAGTTTCCGTATTACGATAATTATGATGCCATTGAGGTAAGTAAAGTAAAGGAAATTCCCAAAAATTGGGGGGGGGTATATGGGTGTTCCTATTACGTTCTTAGATAAGTATAACCCTGAACAATTTGAAATGATTGGACAAAGCAGAATACTGTTAGATGGAAAATTCGGGAGAGATTTCAAATTAAACGGCAAGTATTTATACATGAGAATTGTAATCAAAAACAAAAATCATGAAAATTGAACTCGAAAAAATTACCATTAGAGAATTGGTTGAAGGCTACCAAGATAAAGAAGATGATGGGAAATTATATAGTGGACTGCAGATTCAAGATAAGGGTTTTCATCTTTAATACATTTATATATTTGATTATAACCTCTACCCCAGCAATTGGAACCAACCAACTAAAATAGATGAACTATCATGGGAAATAAAAATTTAAGGTTAGCAAAAAGAGCAAAGAAGGATGAGTTCTATACCCAATTGAGGGACATAGAAAACGAATTGAGACATTACAAATCTCACTTTAGAAATAAGGTGGTCTATTGCAATTGTGATGATCCGAAGATCAGTAATTTCTTTCACTATTTCTCCTATAATTTTGAAGAGTTGGGGCTCAAAAAATTAATCGCTACTTGCTATAAAAACCGAAATGTTGACATTTTTAGTCTACACAAAGAACCCGAAAGATCTGCATATATTGAATACAAGGGAGATAAAAATGATAATCGAAGACCTGATGAAGAAGAAATAGAAGTGAAATATCTAAAAGGGAATGGCGATTTTAGAAGTAGAGAATGTATAGAACTGCTCAAAACAGCAGATATAGTAGTCACCAATCCCCCTTTTTCGTTATTTAGAGAATATTTAGCACAGTTAGTTCAATATGATAAGAGGTTTTTGATAGTGGGACATCAGAACGCAATAACATATAAAGAGGTATTTCCTCTCATAAAAGAAAATAAAGTTTGGTTGGGAATGGGGAGTTTAAGGGAGTTTGCAATTCCGAGTTATTATCCACTAACTTCAAAATCATATAGGGTTGAAGAGGATGGTACGAGGATAATCAAAGCCAATGGGGTAAAATGGTTTACTAATCTTTCGCATTATAGGAGAAATGAGGAGTTGATATTAACCAAGAAATACACGTCTGATGAGTTTCCGCATTACGATAATTATGATGCCATTGAGGTAAGTAAAGTAAAGGATATTCCCAAAAATTGGGGGGGGGTATATTGGTGTTCCTATTACGTTCATAGATAAGTATAACCCTGAACAATTTGAGTTCATTGGACTTTGCTGGTTGTTATTAAAGGGCAAGCCTGATGGAATGTTTAAAGTAAATGGCAAGAGAAAATATAGAAGAATAATCATCAAACACAAAAAATAACCATTTGAGAAAATACTGAAAGCTAATATGAGGATAAGGAAGATGACTATGTTATTAGGCTTTTCTGTTAAAGAGAAGGGTCTTCATTTTTTTATTGCCTTCATAAGTTTGATTAAAACCTCTATTCCAGCAATTGGAATTAATCGACTTAAATAGATGAATTGTCATGAGAAATAAAAATTTAAAATCTGCAAAAAGAGCAAAAAAGGATGAGTTCTATACCCAATTGAGGGACATAGAAAACGAATTGAAGCATTACAAATCTCACTTTAGAAATAAGGTGGTCTATTGTAATTGCGATGATCCGAAGGTCAGTAATTTCTTTCACTATTTCTCCTATAATTTTGAAGAGTTGGGACCTAAAAAATTAATCACCACTTGCTATAAAAACCGAAATGTAGACATTTTTAGTCTACATGAAGAACCCGAAAAGGCTGCATGTATAGAATACATGGGAGATAAAAATGATAATCGGAGACCTGATGATGAAGAAATAGAAGTGAAATATCTAAAAGGGAATGGCGATTTTAGAAGTAGAGAATGTATAGAACTACTTAAAACAGCGGATATAGCAGTCACTAATCCCCCTTTTTCATTATTTAGAGAATATTTAGCACAATTGGTTCAGTGTGATAAGAAATTTCTGATAGTAGGAAATAAAAATGCACTTACTTATAAAGAGGTATTTCCTCTTATAAAAGAAAATAAAGTTTGGTTGGGAATTAATTCACCACAAATTTTTGATACTCCAAATGGAATGACAAAAAAGGTTCAAGGATTGACTCGTTGGTTCACCAATCTTTCGCATTCCAGGAGAAATGAGGAATTGATATTAACCAAGAAATATACGCCTAATGAGTTTCCACACTACGATAATTATGATGCCATTGAGGTGAGTAAAGTAAAGGATATCCCCAAAAATTGGGGGGGGGTATATGGGTGTTCCTATTACGTTCCTAGATAAGTATAACCCTGAACAGTTTGAGATAATTGGATTAATGACGCCTCCATCTGATCCTGGAATTCCTGAATTAAAGACTTATGATGATTACAAGGAGATAAATTCCAATGAAAAACCAACAGGAAGTAGTGGCAAAAAAAATAATGGAAGTCCTATGTTGAAAGGAAAAAAGGAAAATAAAAATTATTATTTAAGAGAAAAGGACAAAGATGTAGTTCGTGCATTATATGCCAGAATTGTCATTAAAAATAAAAACCCATGAAGATAAAACTCAAAGAAATAACCGTTAGAGAGTATAAAGAAAGTTATTTAGTAAGAACAAGGAAAATGATTATACATTGGGATTTAGAGAAAAATTAGATATTAGGCTTTTCTGTCAAAGAGATAAGGTTTTCATCTTTAATACCTTTATACGTTTGATTAAAACCTCTACCCCAGCAATTGGGATCAACTAACTAAAATAGATGAACTATCATGGGAAATAAAAATTTAAGGTCAGCAAAAAGAGCAAAAAAGGATGAGTTCTATACCCAATTAAGGGACATAGAAAACGAATTGAAGCATTACAAAGGCCACTTTAGGAATAAGGTAGTTTATTGCAATTGTGATGATCCGAAGGTCAGTAATTTCTTTCATTATTTCTCCTATAATTTTGAAGAGTTGGGACTCAAAAAATTAATCACCACTTGCTATAAAAACCGAAATGCAGACATTTTTAGTCTACACGAAGAACCTGAAAGATCTGCTTATATAGAATACACGGGAGATAAAAATGATAATCGAAGGCCAGACCCAGAAGAGATTGAAGTAAATTACTTAGAAGGTGATGGTGATTTTAGGAGTAGAGAGTGTATTGAACTTCTTAAAGATGCTGATATTGTAGTTACCAATCCTCCTTTTTCGTTATTTAGAGAATATTTAGCACAATTGATAAAACATGATAAGAAGTTTTTGATAGTGGGACATCAGAACGCAATAACATATAAAGAAGTATTTCCTCTTATAAAAGAAAATAAAGTTTGGTTGGGAATGGGGAGTTTAAGGGAGTTTGCAATTCCGAGTTATTATCCACTAACTTCAAAATCATATAGGGTTGAAGATGATGGTACGAGAATAATTAAAGCCAATGGGGTAAAATGGTTCGCTAATCTTTCGCATTCCAGGCGAAATGAGGAATTGATATTAACCAAGAAATACACGCCTGATGAGTTTCCGCATTACGATAATTACGATGCCATTGAGGTGAGTAAAGTAAAGGATATCCCGAAAAATTGGGGGGGGGTATATGGGTGTTCCTATTACGTTCCTAGATAAGTATAACCCTGAACAATTTGAGTTCATTGGACTTTGCTGGTTGTTATTAAAGGGCAAGCCTGATGGAATGTTTAAAGTAAATGGCAAGAGAAAATATAGAAGAATAATCATCAAACACAAAAAATAACCATTTGAGAAAATACTGAAAACTAATATGAGGATAAGGAAGATGACTATGTGGAAAAATCAGATATTAGGCTTTTCTGTTAAAGAGAAGGGTCTTCATTTTTTTATTGCCTTCATAAGTTTGATTAAAACCTCTATTACAGCAATTGGAATTAATCGACTTAAATAGATCAATTATCATGAGAAATAAAAATTTAAAATCTGCAAAAAGAGCAAAAAGGGACGAGTTCTATACCCAATTACGGGACATAGAAAACGAATTGAGACATTACAAATCTCACTTTAGAAATAAGGTGGTCTATTGTAATTGCGATGATCCGAAGGTCAGTAATTTCTTTCACTATTTCTCCTATAATTTTGAAGAGTTGGGGCTCAAAAAATTAATCACCACTTGCTATAAAAACCGAAATGTAGACATTTTTAGTCTACACAAAGAACCCGAAAGGGCCGCATATATTGAATACACTGGAGATAAAAATGATAATCGAAGACCAGATGCAGAAGAAATAGAGGTGAAATATCTAAAAGGGAATGGCGATTTTAGAAGTAGAGAATGTATAGAACTACTTAAAACAGCGGATATAATAGTCACCAATCCCCCTTTTTCAAAATTTAGAGAATATATGGCACAATTGATAAAATATGATAAGGAGTTTTTAATAGTGGGCCAACAGAACGCAATAACATATAAAGAAGTATTTCCTCTTATAAAAGAGAATAAAGTTTGGTTGGGAATGGGGAGTTTAAAGGAGTTTGCAATTCCGAGTTATTATCCACTAACTTCAAAATCATATAGGGTTGAAGAGGATGGTACGAGAATAATTAAAGCTAACGGGGTAAAATGGTTCACTAATCTTTCACATTCCAGGAGAAATGAGGAATTGATATTAACCAAGAAATATACGCCTGATGAGTTTCCGCATTACGATAATTACGATGCCATTGAGGTAAGTAAAGTAAAGGATATTCCCAAAAATTGGGGGGGGGTATATGGGTGTTCCTATTACTTTCCTAGACAAGTATAACCCTGAACAGTTTGAGATTATTGGGTTGATAAATTCAAATTCTGATTCAGGGATTAAAGAATTGAAAAAGTATGATGAATATATAGAAATGAGAACTAATGGGAGTCCAACAGGTTCTAGTGGCAAGAAAACAAATGGAAATCCTATTTTGAAAGAATCTGATATGCTTGAAAACAAAAAAAAAGGAAATTACTATTATCATAAAATCAAGAATGAAAAAGTTTACTCCCTCTATTCTAGAATAACTATCAAAAACAAAAATTATGAAAATTGAACTCGAAAAATTACCATTAGAGAATTGGTTGAAGGCTACCAAGATAAAGGATATGATGGGTAGTAGGATATGATGGGAAATTAGATAGTGGACTGCAGATTCAAGATAAAGGTTTTCAGCTTTAATACCTTTATACATTTGATTAAAACCTCTATTCCAGCAATTAGAGTCAATTAAATAGATGAACTATCATGGGAAACAAAAATTTAAGGTTTGCAAAAAGAGCAAAGAAGGATGAGTTCTATACCCAATTACGGGACATAGAAAACGAATTGAAGCATTACAAATCTCACTTTAGAAATAAGGTGGTCTATTGTAATTGCGATGATGCGAAGGTTAGTAATTTCTTTCACTATTTCTCCTATAATTTTGAAGAGTTAGGGCTAAAAAAATTAATCGCCACTTGCTATAAAAACCGAAATGCAGACATTTTTAGTCTACACGAAGAACCCGAAAGATCTGCATATATTGAATACACGGGAGATAAAAATGATAATCGAAGGCCTGATGCAGAAGAAATAGAGGTGAAATATCTAAAAGGGAATGGAGATTTTAGAAGTAGAGAATGTATAGAATTACTTAAAACAGCGGATATAGTAGTCACCAATCCCCCTTTTTCATTATTTAGAGAATATTTAGCACAATTGATAAAATATGATAAGAAATTTTTGATAGTGGGACATCAGAACGCAATAAAATACAAAGAAGTGTTTCCTTTGATCGAAAATAGTAAAGTTTGGTTGGGAATGGGAAGTTTGAGGGAGTTTGCAATTCCGAGTTATTATCCATTAACTTCAAAATCATATAGGGTTGAAGAGGATGGTACGAGGATAATCAAAGCTAACGGGGTAAAATGGTTCACCAATCTTTCGCATTCTAGGAGAAATGAAGAATTGATATTAACCAAGAAATACACGCCTGATGAGTTTCCACACTACGATAATTACGATGCGATTGAAGTGAGTAAAGTAAAGGATATTCCCAAAAATTGGGGGGGGGTATATGGGTGTTCCTATAACTTTCATGGATAAATATAACCCAAAACAATTTGAAATTATTGGACTGGATAGACCTCTGATGAAATCTTTAACTAATAAAGTGAGTTGTTTTTATAAAGATGGAAAAGAATTGTATTCCAGAATCATAATCAAAAACAAAAAGCCATACAAATAAACTAAAAGAAATAGAGATTAGAGAATATACAAAATGTTATTAGGAGGACTATGAAATTGATTATGCTTTGGGATTTGGAGGGAGATTAGATACTATATTTTTCTATCAAAAAGAAAGGTTTTCGTCTTAAATACCTTTATATGATGTGAATAAAATCGTCTATTCCGTCAATCGATTAAATAAAAATAGATTAACTATCATGGGAAATAAAAATTTAAGGTCAGCAAAAAGAGCAAAAAGGGATGAGTTCTATACCCAATTGAGGGACATAGAAAATGAATTGAGACATTACAGATCTCACTTTAGAAATAAGGTGGTCTATTGCAATTGTGATGATCCGAAGGTCAGTAATTTCTTTCACTATTTCTCCTATAATTTTGAAGAGTTAAGTCTCAAAAAATTAATCACCACTTGCTATAAAAACCGAAACGTAGACATCTTTAGTTTACACGAAGAACCCGAAAGATCTGCATATATTGAATACACGGGAGATAAAAATGATAATCGAAGGCCTGATGATGAAGAAATAGAGGTGAAATATCTAAAAGGGAATGGAGATTTTAGAAGTAGAGAATGTATAGAACTGCTCAAAACAGCAGATATAGTAGTCACCAATCCTCCTTTTTCGTTATTTAGAGAATATCTGGCACAGTTAGTTCTATATGATAAGAAATTTCTGATAGTAGGAAATAAAAATGCACTTACTTATAAAGAGGTATTTCCTCTTATAAAAGAAAATGATGTTTGGTTGGGAATGGGGAGTGTAAAAGAATTTGAAGTTCCGAATGGGAATAGGGCAAAGGCGACCTTTTGTTCTCAAAGAAATAAGTGGTTTCAAAAATTTGGAAATGTAGGTTGGTTCACCAATCTTTCGCATTCCAGGAGAAATGAGGAGTTGATATTAACCAAGAAATACACACCTGATGAGTTTCCGCATTACGATAATTTCGATGCCATTGAGGTGAGTAAGGTAAAGGATATTCCCAAAAATTGGGGGGGGGTATATGGGGGTTCCCATTACTTTTATGGATAAATTCAATCCCGAACAATTTGAAATAATTGGATTAATGACACCTCCATCTGATCCTGGAATTCCTGAATTAAAGACTTATGATGATTACAAGGAGATAAATTCCAATGAAAAACCAACAGGAAGTAGTGGCAAACAAAATAATGGAAGTCCTATGTTGAAAGGAAAAAAGGAAAATAAAAATTATTATTTAAGAGAAAAGGACAAAGATGTAGTTCGTGCATTATATGCCAGAATTGTCATTAAAAACAAAAACCCATGAAGATAAAACTCAAAGAAATAACCGTTAGAGAGTATAAAGAAAGTTATTTTAAGAACAAGGAAAATGATTATGCATTGGGATTTAGAGAAAAATTAGATATTAGACTTTTCTGATAAAGAGAAAGGTTTTTCATCCTTCAATACCTTTATATGATGTGAATAAAATCGTCTATTCCGTCAATCAATTAACTAAAAATAGATGAGCTATCATGAGAAATAAAAATTTAAAATCAGCAAAAAGAGCAAAGAGGGATGAGTTCTATACCCAATTGAGGGACATAGAAAATGAACTGAAGCATTACAAATCTCACTTTAGAAATAAGGTGGTCTATTGTAATTGCGATGATCCAAAGGTTAGTAATTTCTTTCACTATTTCTCTTATAATTTTGAAGAGTTGGGACTCAAAAAATTAATCACCACTTGCTATAAAAACCGAAATGTAGGCATCTTTAGACAACATAAAGAACTTGAAAGGGCCGCATATATTGAATACACGGGAGATAAAAATGATAATCTAAGGCCAGACCCGGAAGAGATTGAAGTAAAGTATTTAGAAGGTGATGGTGATTTTAGGAGTAGAGAATGTGTAGAACTGCTCAAAACAGCAAATATAATAGTCACCGGTCCTCCTTTTTCCTTATTTAGAGAATATTTGGCACAATTAGTTCAATATAATAAGAAATTCCTGATAGTAGGAAATAAAAATGCACTTACTTATAAAGAGGTATTTCCTCTTATAAAGGAAAATAAAGTTTGGTTGGGAATGGGGAGTGTAAGGGAGTTTGAAGTTCCGAATGGAAATAGGGCAAAGGCGACTTTTTGTTCTCAAAGAAATAAGTGGTTTCAAAAATTTGGGAATGTAGGCTGGTTTACCAATCTTTCGCATTCCAGGAGAAATGAGGAATTGATATTAACCAAGAAATACACGTCTGATGAGTTTCCGCATTACGATAATTATGATGCTATTGAGGTGAGTAAAGTAAAAGATATTCCCAAAAATGGAGGGGGGTATATGGGTGTTCCTATTACTTTCCTAGACAAGTATAACCCTGAACAGTTTGAGATTATTGGGTTGATAAATTCAAATTCTGATTCAGGGATTAAAGAATTGAAAAAGTATGATGAATATATAGAAATGAGAATTAATGGAAGTCCAACAGGTTCTAGTGGCAAAAAAACAAATGGAAATCCTATTTTGAAAGAATCTGATATGCTTGAAAACAAAAAAAAGGAAATTATTATTATCCCTAAAATCAAGAATGAAAAAGTTTACTCCCTTTATTCTAGAATAACTAACAAAAACAAAAATCATGAAAATTGAACTCGAAAAAATTACCATTAGAGAATTGGTTGAAGGCTACCAAGATAGAGGAGATGATGGGGAATTATATAGTGGACTGCAGATTCAAGATAAGGGTTTTGATCTTTAATACCTTTATATATATGATTAAAACCTCTACCACAGCAATTGGAATCAACTAACTAAAATAGATGAACTATCATGGGAAATAAGAATTTAAGGTTAGCAAAAAGAGCAAAGAGGGATGAGTTCTATACCCAATTACGGGACATAGAAAATGAATTGAAGCATTACAAATCTCACTTTAGAAATAAGGTGGTCTATTGTAATTGCGATGATCCGAAGGTTAGTAATTTCTTTCACTATTTCTCCTATAATTTTGAAGAGTTAGGGCTCAAAAAATTAATTACCACTTGCTATAAAAACCGAAATGTAGACATTTTTAGCCTGCACAAAGAACCTGAAAGGGCTGCATATATTGAATACACGGGAGATAAAAATGATAATCGAAGGCCAGACCCAGAAGAGGTTGAAGTAAATTACTTAGAAGGTGATGGTGATTTTAGGAGTAGAGAGTGTATTGAACTTCTTAAAGATGCTGATATAGTAGTCACCAATCCTCCTTTTTCATTATTTAGAGAATATTTAGCACAATTGATAAAATACGATAAGAATTTTTTGATTATAGGTAATAAGAACGCAATAAAATATAAAGAAGTGTTTCCTTTAATCGAAAATAGTAAAGTTTGGTTGGGAATGAGGAGTGTAAAGGAGTTTGAAGTTCCGAATGGAAATAGGGCAAAGGCGACTTTTTGTTGTCAAAGAAATAAGTGGTTTCAAAAATTTGGAAACGTAGGTTGGTTCACCAATCTTTCGCATTCCAGAAGAAATGAAGAATTGATATTAACCAAGAAATACACACCTGATGAGTTTCCACACTACGATAATTACGATGCTATTGAGGTGAGTAAAGTAAAGGATATTCCCAAAAATTGGGGGGGGGTATATGGGTGTTCCTATTACTTTCATGGATAAATATAACCCAAAACAATTTGAAATTATTGGACTAGATAGACCTCTGATGAAATCTTTAACTAATAAAGTAAGTTGTTTTTATAAAGACGGAAAAGAATTGTATTCCAGAATCGTAATTAAAAACAAAAAGCCATACAACTAAACTAAAAGAAATAGCGATTAGAGAACATGCAAAAAGTTATTATGAGAATAAGGAAAATGATTGTGCATTGGGATCTAGAGAGAAATTAGATATTAGACTTTTCTGTCAAAGAGAAAGGTTTTCATCTTTAATACCTTTATACGATGTCAATAAAATCGTCTATTCCGTCAATCAATTAACTAAAAATAGATGAACTATCATGGGAAATAGAAATTTAAGAGAGGCAAATAAGACAAAAAACAATGAGTTCTATACCCAATTAAGGGACATAGAAAACGAATTGAAGCATTACAAATCTCACTTTAGAAATAAGGTGGTCTATTGCAATTGTGATGATCCGAGGGTTAGTAAATTCTTTCACTATTTCTCCTATAATTTTGAAGAGTTGGGACTCAAAAAATTAATCACCACTTGCTATAAAAACCGAAATGTAGACATTTTTAGCCTACACAAAGACCCCGAAAGGGCTGCATATATAGAATACACAGGAGATAAAAATGATAATCGGAGACCTGATGATGAAGAAATAGAAGTGAAATATTTAGAAGGGAATGGCGATTTTAGAAGTAGTGAATGTATTGAACTGCTCAAGACAGCAGATATAATAGTCACCAATCCTCCTTTTTCGTTATTTAGAAAATATTTGGCACAATTAGTTCAATATGATAAGAAATTTCTGATAGTAGGAAATAAAAATGCACTTACTTATAAAGAGATATTTCCTCTTATAAAAGAAAATAAAGTTTGGTTGGGAATTAATTCACCACAAATTTTTGACACTCCAAATGGAATGACAAAAAAGGTTCAAGGATTGACTCGTTGGTTCACTAATCTTTCGCATTCTAGGAGAAATGAGGAATTGATATTAACCAAGAAATACACGCCTGATGAGTTTCCGCATTACGATAATTATAATGCCATTCATGTAAGTAAAGTGAAAGATATCCCGAAAAATTGGGGGGGGGTATATGGGAGTTCCCATTACGTTCCTAGATAAGTATAACCCAAATCAATTTGAAATTATTGGATTGGATAGACCGCTGATGAAATCTTTAACTAATAAAGTAAGTCGGTTTTACAAAGACGGAAAGGAATTGTATGCCAGAATTGTAATCAAAAACAAAGACTATGAAAATTGAACTCGAACATATAACCATCAGAGAATTGGTTGAAGGCTACCAAGACAAAAAAGATGATGGGATAATAGGATATAATGGAAAATTGGATATCCGCCCGCCTTACCAAAGGGAATTTGTCTATGCCCCTAAAGAAAGAGATGCCGTTATCGATAGTGTAAAACAAGGTTTTCCGCTTAATGTGATGTACTGGTCAGTAAAAAAAGATGGCACTTATGAAATACTCGATGGACAGCAACGAACCATTTCTATATGCCAATATATCAATAAAGAGTTTTCTATCCCCTGGGACGGATATCAATTTAATTTCGGAAACCTATCCGATAGTCAGCAAAACCTGATTCTTGATTATAAACTGATGGTTTATTTCTGCAGTGGGACGGACTATGAAAAATTAAACTGGTTTCGTATCATCAATATAGCCAGTAAACCATTATCATCTCAAGAGCTTCGCAGTGCGGTATATTCCGGGCAATGGACTACCGATGCCAAAAGATATTTCGTAAAAAATACTTTCGACTATTTCAATAAATACCTTAAAGGGGCACAAAATAGACAAGACTATTTAGAAACAGTATTGAAATGGATAAGCGGAGATAAAATTGATGATTTTATGTCACGTAATGAACATAAAGAAAATGCCAAAGAATTATGGGATTATTTTGAAAAAATCATCAACTGGGTGGAATCTATTTTTACTGTATACCGAAAAGAAATGAAAGGACAAGAATGGGGTTTTCTTTATGTCGAAAATAAACATCGACAATTCTGTCCGCAAGAAACAGAAGAGCGAATCGAAGAATTGATGGCTGATGAAGATATCAAAGCAAAAAAAGGTATTTATAAATACATTTTTGATGGTAAAGAAAAACATTTGGAAATTCGGAATTTCAGTAGAAGCGACAAAAGGGCTGTCTATACCCAGCAAAAAGGAATCTGTAAACGCTGTGGCGAAAAATTCACAATAGACGAAATGGAAGCCGACCATATTACCCCCTGGTCAAAAGGCGGAAAAACAGAACTGTCAAATTGCCAGATATTATGTTTAGAGTGTAACCGAAGAAAAGGACCGTCTTAATAGGGTAGTTAGATAGATTTAAAAACTTCATAGAATAAACCAATCATGGGAAATAAAATATTTCATCCAGAAGATATCCTAAGACAATGCCGGACATTATTGAACAAAGACCTTGAAATGTATCAACCCTATGCAAATAATGGAAATAGACAATACAAGAGATTGTTGCCTTTATTTGTGTCTATATATTCTCCAAAAGATGAAATTGAACTTCAGCATCATCTACACTATGCCAAAAACAAATTACGAACTGAAGGATATCATATCACGGAAATCAAGTTGTTTCAATCTTGTTTGGAAATACTGGAAAATGAAGTTCCCATAGAAGATATCATCGAATTTGAAAGAGAATCTTTGGTTAAAAAAAATTCACCTAAAAAGAGTGGCCGGAGTAATAAAGAATATGTCCAATACCACAAAAATGATTTTTTGGATTGGATAAGCGGGGTTTTATGTGCAGAAAATATGGTATCAAAAATAGAATCTGTGGTGGAAGTATATAAAGAAGAAACAGACCTTTTTGTGCTTTCAGAACTAAATTTTTGTCATCCTTTTGTTTCTCCTCCACATCTATTTCGACAAATTGATGTTTTGTCACAAAAACACCCTACACTCTTGTTGTTCCCTGGGAAAGAAGATATTTATTCCTCTATGCAAAACTTATCTTTTCTTGGATTGGAGGGAACCAGAGAGTACAAAAACTATAAAATCATCGGTTTATAGAAATGAGCATACAGATTAATTAACTAAAAAACAACCCCTTAATAAAAAATAAAAATAGAAATCACTATGTCCTTAAAAATAAAAGATTTATTCCATAACGATATCTCCAAAGAACTTGATACTGTAGTCAAAATAGATGATCAACGTCAAAACAAACAAAAGATTTATGATGAAGTAAAAGACTTTGTCATTACACGTGAGATTAAGAAAAAAATAGGAAAGTTTTTCGAATCTTATAGTGACCAATATGCCGATGTCAATAGCAATGGTGTTTGGATAAGCGGGTTTTATGGAAGCGGGAAATCCCATCTCTTAAAAATTGTCTCTTATATTTTGGAAAATAAAGAGCATATAAATGGAACATCAGGAGATTTATTTGTTCAAAAAATAAAAGATATAGAACATAAAGATGAAATATTTCAAAGTAGTGTAGAACAATCTATTGTGATATCTTCAGAATCTATCTTATTTAATATCGCAACAGAATCTGAATCCAATAAAAGCGGAAGTATTTTAAATCTTTTCTATCGTATGTTCAACAAGCATCGTGGTTATGACCCAATACATTTACATGTAGCGAGATTTGAGGAATGGTTGGATGAAGATGGTTTATTAGAAAATTTCAAGGATGAATATTTTAAAAGGCGGAATAGAACATGGGAAGATGACAGAAAAAATCATGCTTTTCCTAAACAAAAAAAAGTAATAGCATCTATTGTAGCATCGTTATATGATGGAAATGTAGAAGAGTATATCGATGTTATTGATAAACATAAAGAAAGTCAATTCTATACCATTGATGTTTTTGCAAACAAAGTCCTCCAATACATCAAAACAAAAGAAAAAGAAGAAAATAAAAAAGGTTTTCGATTGAATTTTTTCGTGGATGAAATAGGACAATACATTAGCCAAAATGTCCCTATGATGTTGGATATTCAGAGTATTGCCGAACGATTAGCCACGAGAACCAAAAGAAAATCTTGGGTTTTTCTCACTTCACAAGAAGATATAAAAAGTCAATTTGGTCAATTAAGTCAATCCCAACAAAATGATCTTTCCAAGATTCAAGATAGATTTTCTATTCGTATCAATCTTACTTCTGAAAATGTGGATGAAGTCATTGAAAAACGATTGCTGAGAAAAAAGGAAGAAGTTAAAAAAGATATTTTTAAAAATTTTAAAGATCATGAGGGTGAATTAAAAACCATATGTCCGGATAGACCTACTGGTTTTAATGTTTCTATTCCTTTCGAAAATGCTGAAGATTATCTCCATAAATATCCTTTTTTGCCATACCAATTTAATTTGTTTCAAAAATCCATATCTTATCTGGCAGAAAGCAATGCTTTTCATGGTATTTCGCATTCTTTCGGAGCTCGATCTTTATTGAAACATTTTCAAATTGTCATACAATCTATAGCAGAAGAATCTATGGATTCTCTGGTCAGTTTTGATCAATTATATGATGCTATTAGAGATAAATTAAAAAGTCAAAATGTTTTGTCTATTGATCATTTCAAGGAAAATATCAAAAATGAAGAAGAATTAGCCCTAAGGGTATTGAAAACTCTTTTTTTGGTTTCTTATATTCCACAATTCATAGCCACTACAGAACACATTGCTTATTTATTGATTAATTCTCATCATATTTCCCTAAAAGAACATGAACAGCAAATACAAGAGGCTATTGATATACTCGTAGATGAAAAACTTGTCTCTGATTATACTCAAAAAAATCTAAAAAAGCAATACAAATACTTGAGAAATGAGGAAATAGAAATGGAAAAAGATATCGATAAAATCCATATTGATCAATCTACAGAAAATCAATTTTGGAATCACTTATTTTATAAAGGTATCATCAAATACGATAAAATAGAATACAAGAAAACCAAGTATTCTTTACCTTTTATTCGTCAAATCAATGGTTTACAAATCGGAAAAAGAAATATAGAAGATGGTATTGTAGCCAATATCGTTATCCCACAAACTATTCAAGAATATGAAAATTATAAAAATAATCCCCGTCATTCACTATTACAAGAAGAACATGTCATTTCTTTCTATATCTCCCCAACATCCAATAAACGTTTACTCAATGATGTTAAAAAACATTTAAAAATAAAAGAATATGTCAAGAAAAATAAAATAGCATTCCATAAAGACAAGAATAAACAAGTATTAATCAACGCACAAGAGTCTAAATCTGAGCAACTATTGTTGAGCATTGAAGAAGAAGCTAAGGAACTCTTAGCCCAGGCAGATATCTATAAAGGAGGTACTTTCAAAGATCATCTAACCAAAAATAATGCAAAAGATGGGGCTAAACATTTTAAAGAGGTGTTAGAATACATCCTTTTAGAAGTTTATTACAAAATGAAATTATTGGGAAATGTCTTTTTGAATAAAACGGACCAGGATATTAAAAACGTTTTCAATCCCAATCAAAATAAAATCACTGGTTTTGAAGATGATTTTGAAAATAGTGAAATAGGACAGGAAATCATCTTGGATATCCAGAGAGCAGAAAAGGAAAACAAACGAAAATCTATAAAAGAATTATTTGATAGGTACTCAGCTATACCCTATGGATTTCCTGAAAATACAATCAAATATCTTATCGCCACATTGTATGGTGCAGGAAAAATAGAGTGTAAACAAGATTCTAATGATATCGATAAAGAACAGTTTTTTTCTCTATTGAATAGCAAACAAGATCATACCAATATTCTATTGAAAATATACCATGAATATGATCCATACATCATTAATGATTTAAAAAATTTATATCAGCATTTTTTCAATGAAAGCTGTCGAAAAATAAAAGGTAAAGATGTTTCCAAAGATTTTCTCAAACAATTGAACCAATTGGTGGATGAAGATATTCGAAAATTAAAAAAACAAGAAAAAAACTATCCTTTTCTTGGTGCTATTCTGGAGGAAATAAAAGGCACTCTTGAATCGGTCATCAACAAATCTAAACGATATCAAAGAGAACATGATAGAGAATATCTATTGAATGCAAAACATCTCCAAGATATAGAAGAAGAATTAAAAGATCCTATTGGGGAATTAACGGGTATTCAAAATTTTATCAACGATAAATCGGTTAATGCTCAGAAAAAGATTTATCTGGAAATCATGGATTTTATAGAAAAAGAAAAGAATAATATAAAGAGATTAAAAAATCGACCAGAAGAACATTTAAAAGTACTGGAAGGTTTAAAAAGTCATCAAAAGCCTTATGAAGGAAATGTCATTAAAAAATCCAAAAATGTAAAAGAAGAATTAGAACAATGTATTTCTGACCAAAGAAAAAATCTAAAAAAAGAATATACAGAAAAAATTCAATTATTTATCCATGAAATTGAAAATCATGAAAATTTTAATTCTTATATAAAATACAGAAAAAATTCAGATATCGATGAATTAAAATACATTAAAAATAACATACAGAATGATCTTAGCATTGCTCATATTGAAGTAGGTTTTAATGATGCTGAGAAAAAAAGTAAAGAAGTTATGGAGAATTTAAAGAAATGGAAAACTCCAGAAAATCTAAAAACAACATCGGAAAAAATGTCTTTTACATCAATAGATAATGAAGAAAAAATAGAATCTAAATCGCCATCTTTTAGTGTTGAATTTGAAAAAAATTTATTGGAAAAAATTCCATTCCCAAACAATCAATATGAACTAACTAATAAAGAAGATGTTCTTGCTCGATATAATGAAATAACCAAAATTCTTCTCCAAAAAATCAAGGAAAACATTAGAATCCGAAAATAATTTATGAAGAAAAACAAAAAAATTCAAGCCAGAGATATTAAAAAGTTTGTAGGCAACATTCGTCATCTACTCGAAAAAGGAGTAAAAGAACGTTTAGATTTTATCTTGAAATATAAAGAACAATCCCCCGAATTAATCGAAAAGAAAAGTTTTATTCAATCCATTGAAAGGGATATCTACAAGCATGTTCACGAACATTTATCGGAAAAAGAAAAACAAAAAAGAATAGAAACAGAAAAACATCGCCTCATTGAAGAAATAGCATCTAATTGGTTCAATCGTTTGGTTTGTTTGAGGTATATGGATGTTAATAATTACCAACCACTAAAAATCAATGTGGTTTCTCCGGCTAATGAATCCAACAAAATCAATACCCCTGAAATTCTCAATAGAGCCAAAAAAGATTTTTTGCCCAAAAAATTATTGAAACAAAAACAACATGAAAAAATCAAAGATATTTTAAGTGGAAGATTGCAGAGCAGAATACCTGAAAAAGAAATCTATGAAATTCTACTTTTAGCATCCTGTGATGCCCTCAATCGTTATTTTCCTATACTTTTTGAACCCATCAGCAAAGAAAAGCAATTGCTTTTGCCCTCCAATATATTTTCTCATGATTTAAAAGAATCCATTATTCATCAGATGAATCTCGTATTGAATGAAGAAAATGCCAAACAAAATCTGGAAATCATTCATCGGGTTTATTTCTTTTATAATGAACAGAAAAAGAAAGATATAATCAACAAAAAAAAGAAATATGCACGGGATGATTTGTCCTCAGTCTCGCAGCTATTTACTCCTAAATGGATAATTCAATATCTGGTAGATAATACTTTGGGGCAATACTGGTTGGAACAAGATCCCCAAAGTAATCTACGTTCTTTATTGCCTTATTATGTTTCTCCTTCTCAAAATAATTTGAGGGAAAATAAAAAAGCCATAGAAGAAATCACCTTTTTTGAGCCTTGTGCCGGGTCCGGTCATATTCTTTCTTATGCCTATGATGTATTCTATCATATCTATCAAGAAGAAGGATATAATCCCAGAGAAATACCTTTTTATATCCTCAAAAACAATCTATATGGAACGGATATTGATAAAAGAGCGATACAATTAACTTCCTTTGTTTTGACCATCAAGGGACGAGAAAAAGACAGACGTTTTTTTGATTCTGCCCATTTCAAGGTAATAAATAACCTAGTCCCCAATATATTGCCCAACATCACCTTTTACGAGGATTTTCCCGACAATAAACATTTTGAAGATGCTCAATCCTATGGTTCGCTAATCAAAACAGAAGGAATTAAATCCTATACCATCCATGAAGGAACCGTCTTTGCCCAAAGACAAAAAAAACTGGATGTACTTTATCGATTGTTGGGGAGCATTTATGATATAGTGGTCACTCATCCTCCTTATATCAATAGGAATAAGATGAATGAGGTATTTAAAAAACACATTGAAAAGGAATATCCCATAGAAAAATACGATTTATTTGCATGTTTTATCAGCCAGTGCTTGGTATTATGTGCGAAAGACGGATTGACAGGATTTCTAACTCCAAATAATTGGACGAACATCAAATCTTTTGAAAGATTAAGATGGTATATCATCAATTACAATATCATCGAAAATTTTGTAGAGTTAGGAGCCAAAGGATTACAAGATTTCAATGGACTATCAACAGCTTTTATCCTAAGAAATAAATCCCCAGAAAATGAATTAGGGAATTATATTCAATTAATCAATGTTGAAGATACAGAATTTTATCAAAAAACATTTTCTGAGACAATAAAAACAAAAGATAAAAAGCATTTTTATCAGGTTGATCAAAACAATTTCAGACAATTACCCAATAATATTATAGGCTATGATATCAAACCCAAAATACTCCATCTTTTAAAAAACAAAAATCGATTACAGAAATACACATTTATCAAAATTGGTTTTCAAACTGGAAATGATGCTTTATTTACAAGACAATGGCATGAGGTCAATTTTCATGATATAGATTTAAGTTTCAATGAGCATAAAAATGGAATGAACCAGCCATGGATTCCTTTTTCTAATAGTTTAGGGTTTAGAAAATGGTATGGTCATCAAGAATTTGTTGTTTACTGGAAAAATAATGGGGAAAACATAAAAAATCATAAGGGAAGTATACTTCGAAATATAACTTCTCAATTACGAGAAAGTGGCACATTTTCTAGCAGGCCAAATTCTATTTCTGTTCGATACAATGAAGCCGGCTCCTTTTTCCAGTCAAGAAATCTTTTTTTCTTATCTGAAAAAAACCAGTATTTTCATTCCATTATTGCGTTTCTCAATTCTATAGTCGCTGAAGAAATCATTGAATTGATATGTTCTAATTCCTATTTAAATCCTACTAAAATAGAACAAATCCCCTTCCTTATAATAGAAGATATATACATTCAAGACCTTATAGAACTATCTAAAGAAGATTGGAATCAACGGGAAACTTCTTGGGATTTCAAAAAAAATGAACTACTTCGTTTCCATCAATCAAAAGTAGAAGATGCATATACAGATTATACCCAATACTGGGAAAAACAATTTTTAACCTTACACCGTAGAGAAGAAGAAATCAATCAACAATGTATTGATAACTACGGATTAAAGGATGAATTATCTCCTAATGTATCTTATAAAAAGGTAACTATTCTGACAGAAGAAATTGATGAAGATGCCATCAAAGAAAATAATTTGGTGTTTGATAAAAAAAGCATCTGCGAACAATTGGTTAGTTATGCTGTGGGTTGTATGTTTGGGAGATATTCCTTAGAAAAGGACGGGCTTATCCTTGCTAATCAGGGGGAAAATATCAAGGATTTCCTTCGAAAAATAGGCAAAGCAGAAAATCAAGTTTCATTTATGCCGGATGATGATGGTATTCTACCTATTGTTGATGTCGTAGATGGTATATACTTTGAAGATGATATCGTTAGTAAATTCGAAGTTTTTATTCGTGTAGCATTTGGAGAACAATATCTTATGGACAATCTGACTTTTATAGAAGATGGATTAGGTAAACGTATTCGAAGTTATTTTCTGGATGATTTTTACCAAAGTCATGTCAAAAGATATAATTACAAACCTATTTATTGGTTGTTTTCTTCTACCCAACGGACTTCTTTGCATTCATCTCAAAAAGGATCTTTTAATGTTTTGGTCTATATGCATTCATATAATCAAGATACTTTGTATAAAATTCTACATGATTATTTGAATAAACACATTAAATTATTGCAATTTCATGTAGAAAAAATAGATAAAGAATTATCAAAACGATTGGCTACAAGGAAAGAAAAATCAATTAATGAACGAAATCGGAATAAAATCATTGCTACTTTAAAAGAAGTAGATATGTATAGAAAAAATATAGAACATTTTGCTCGTCAAAAAATATCTTTGGATTTAAATGCTGGTGTTCTTGTGAATTATAATAAATTCTTTGATGATAAAATAGGGAATATCTTGTTTCCTGTAGATGCTTTAAATAAACTTTTAAAACAGAAAAAAGCTAAAGAATTGGAAAAGATATGGGATGGATACAAAGAAGAAGATGAAGAAGAATTTTAACCTTTTGAGTAAAGAAATATGAGCATCGAAGAATTACTGAATAAATACTTTTCTTCCCCATATGAAAAGGATCATGTCATCTTCTGGTATGACCCTGATAGAGAATTCGAAGAAGAATATAAGGAATTAGGGTTGGAGGGAGTTGAGAAAATCAAAGTTTCTTATGATGAATTTTCCGTTCAATATAGAATATACAAAAAATATAGCCAAAGAAAAAAAGAGAAACAAAAATTTCTCTTATATTTCCCCTATGCCAAACCCAAAGATGAAGACAATCTCTTTTTAGGTTGGCAATATGCATATACCTCTTTTAGCCCAAAAAAAGAATTTATCTATGCCCAAGAATTAGGATTGGATGAAGAGAATCATAGAGAACTATTACGTGCACATACTCTCTTTTTAAATTCTAAATTAAGGAGAAACAAATTGCAATCTCTTTTAAAGAAAGAGGATACGGATAGGAAAATACGACTTAAGATGATTGCTGTTGTCTTAAAACCTGATTATTATGCCTTAAATAGTTTGTTGCTCCAACATCTTGTTTTGCATATCCAACATCCTAAAAAATCTTTGGAAGTCAAAAAGAATTTAGAGAAATATCAATTATGGGATTATTATTGGAGATACATACAAGAAGATTATGGATTTGTCTATCTCAATTTGAAAGAAAACCAGCAACAAACTATCTATGATTTTGTTTTAGATCTTTTTAATGCTACTCCTGTTGAGGATAAATTGAGAATTTTGGAAAAAGAATTTCGTGCCAAAAGTATTCAAGACGCCAAGAATTTTCTTTATGAATGGAAAACCAGTAAGATCAAAGAGCATGAATCTACTTATCAAGCAATATCTAAAGAAATTTCCCGAGAATTTAATATAGAAAAGAAATTATCCAAAATTCCTAATCTCTATACAGCATTAGATTCCTTAGTTCATGATGATCATTATGAGCTGATAGAACAAAAAATCATTCATGTCTTGTCTGAAGAAATTCAAAAAGGAAATCTTTCTTCTCAACAAGTGCAGGAAATCATCAAAAAGAGAGAACATACCTTTTGGTATGAGGATTATAAAGACTATTATGATGCTCTTAGATATGGAGCAGAACTAACAGAGAAAATCACTTTTTACCGAGAAAGAAAAAAAGATGAAAACAAGTCATATGTTTTACCATCTACCCTGGAATTAGGGGTAGAGCAATATGCGTCTACTCTTTATAGAATAGATCAGTTGTATCGATTATTCGGTAATCGTTTCAAAAAAACCAATTATAGTGATAAATTAAAATCTTTCGATGAAAACATCGATAATCAGTACAACAATACCTGGTTATTGGAAGTCAATGACCAATGGCAAAAAATCATTGATCAGAGAACACATTGGCCTGTTAAAATCTATAATGCCCAACAAAATTTTTATCAAAACCATATCAAACCTATTATCACTCGTTTACTAGAAAGGAAGGAAAAAGGCAAAGTATTTGTCCTTATCTCTGATGCCCTACGTTATGAATGTGGAGAGGAATTACACCGAAAAATTCATTATAATGCAGAATTCAAGGTTGAAAAGATAGATTATCTCATTAGCTCTATCCCTTCTTATACCCAGCTGGGTATGGCATCTCTTCTACCGAGAAAAAGAAATCTTACACTCGAAAGAGATAAGATTTTTATTGATGGACAATCTTCTTCCGGTTTAGAAAATAGAAATCTCATACTACAATCTTTTCATCAAAATCTTGAAACGGATAAAGAACAACATGCCATTGCTTTAAAAAGCGATGATTTTATACAAAACAGCAAAGAATACATCAAAAAACATCAACTCTTTTATATCTATTCCAACATCATTGACCACCAAAGCCATAACCAGCAAGGGCATCAAAGAACCTTTGATGCTGTAGATAAAGAAATTGAAAACCTTTATGGTATAGTCAAAACAATACAAAAAGATACCCATAAAAAATCTGAACACAACATTTTAATCACTTCTGACCATGGCTTTATTTACCAAAAAAAGGATCTTCATGAAAGTGATTTTAGTGCATTTAAAATTTCCAATAAAGATAAACTTTGGTACAAAGACAGACGTTTTCTCATAGGTCAAAACATTATTTCTCCATCTTCTGAAGAAAATAGTCATGAACAAGAAAATCAATTATACACACATTTCCATGCCCCTAAAATAGGTTTGGATAATGAAGATGTGGATATCCTTTTTCCTAAATCAATCAATCGTCTAAGGATGTCCGGTGCTACTATCCATTTTGTTCATGGAGGGACAAGCTTGCAAGAAATAGTGGTTCCTCTAATAAAAATATCTACTGTGAATAAAAAGGAACAAAAAATCAAAAAACCTGTGGAAATCAAGGTTATTGTAGTGAATCCTATCATTACTACCAGTAGTACCGAAATTCTGTTTAGACAAGAAGAACCTATATCTCATCTGGTAGAGCCGATGAGAATCAAAGCAGGGATATATAACAAAGATGATGAACTCATCAGCGATGAATTTCAATATCTGTTCGATGGTGACGAAAAGACACTCGGTCCTTATCAAGGAACATGGGGCAAAAAACATTTTTTTCAACTTACTGCAAAAGGACAAAAAAATGGAGAAACTGTATTTCTCAAAGTATACAAGCCTATAAAAAATAGTTCCCAATGGAAAATAGAAGAAGAAAAACCATTAGTCATCAATGTTGCCTTTGCTCAGGATTTTTAAGTTTTTGAATTTTAAATCACAAAATGAATATGTATGAATGATTTAGATAAAAAGTTAAATAAATATTTTGGACCTTTTGTTGTCCGAAAAGATTTAACTCAAAAGGTAAAAGGAAATGCCGTAGTACCTATTTATGTATTAGAGTATTTGCTTGGTCAGCATTGTTCTACTGATAACGAACATATCATCAATCAAGGAATAGAAAGGGTAAAAGGCATTATCAATGCCCATTTTGTTCATAGAAATGAAAGCGAACGTATAAAATCTTTGATCAAAGAAAAAGAAGAGCATAGCATCATCGACAAAATATCTATTCGACTTAATGATAGAAAAGATAGATATGAAATGAATTTTACCAACTTAGGGTTGAGAGGTATTCCTGTTAGCGGTGTTGTGATTAAAAATTATCCTAAAATGTTGTCTGGTGGGGTTTGGTCTAAGATTACTATGGGCTACAGCCCAATAATAAGTGATGAATCATATTCTGATGACCTGCAACCTTGGACTATTAGTAATGTGAAACCAATACAAATCCCATATGTTCACATAGAAAAGCATAAAGAACTGCGAAAAGAATTCACAACCAAAGAATGGATAGATATTTTGCTTCAAAGCATGGGATTAAATCCAAAAGAATTTAATCGTAGAGAAAAATTAATACAAATATGCCGTTTAGTGCCTTTTGTAGAAAATAATTACAATCTCATTGAATTAGGTCCTAAGGGAACTGGAAAATCTCATGTTTTATCAGAATTGTCGCCTCATGGGATATTATTATCAGGAGGAGAAGTAACTAAAGCCAAATTGTTTATAGATAATAGATATGGAAAAATCGGTCTAGTAGGTTATTGGGATGTAGTAGCTTATGATGAATTTGCAGGAAAAGGAAAAAAAATAGATCAAGCGCTAGTGGATATCATGAAAAACTACATGGCCAATAAATCATTTTCTCGGGGCACAGAAGTATTTGGAGCATCTGCTTCTATGGTTTTTGTTGGAAATACAGATTATGCAGTGAAAACTATGGTCAATAACTCTAACCTCTTTACTCCTTTACCCCAAAATTATTACAACACAGCTTTTTTAGACAGAATACATTGTTATCTCCCCGGTTGGGAAGTCCAAAAACTCCGCAATGAAATGTTTGCCAAAAACTACGGTTTTAATGTTGATTATCTTGCTGAAATCCTCAAAGAATTAAGAAAAGAAGATAGAACGAATGATTTGGAAGCATTTTGTCTTTTATCCGATTCCATCACTACCAGAGATAAAACATCCATTGCCAAAACTTTTTCAGGATTATTCAAAATTATCTATCCTCATAAGATAATAACCCTTGAAGAAGCACAAGAAATTATCAATCTATCCATTGAATGCAGAAGAAGAGTAAAAGACCAACTAAGAAAAATGGATGAAACATTTGAGGAAGTAAATTTCAGTTATTATCTTCTCAACAAGCATCATCAAAAGATAAATGATCAATTAATAGAAGTCATTACCCCTGAAGAACTTCAATTTTCATTGAAGTATCGTCAAAGCAAAACATATAAAGACAATGAATCTATAGATGATAAAGATTTGGAATTTGTTTCTTCAGACAATAAATTACTTGTGCCTAATAAAATTTCTGATAAGGGTATGAATGAATTAAATGAATATGTAAAACATGAAATTAAAACCAAGCAAGGAGAAAAAGGCATATCTTATGAAAAGATTTTGGGTAAATATTTTGATGATTTTAATCAACAAGGAATAAAAAGTGTGAAGATATTTGAACCCAATATGCATACTCCTCAAGAGCAAAAACATCTGATGGAATTCACGCAATTTATAAGCACGAAAATCTCTTATTTAAAAATGAAAAATAATTCTACAGAATCTTTATTTCCCGTTCATCTCATTACGATAAAAGACCAAGAAAATGAAGACAAGCAACGAGATTTTTTAAATGACTTTAAAGAATCTTTAACTTTTATTGGCATTCAATTTTCTTTTGAATTATTTAAAAATATTCCCAATGCGAAAGTAGAAATCGGTAATCACTGGATTATTCAATCCAAATATGGGATACATCTCTGGGATGAAAAAGAATCTTTTTCTATCTTCCAAACCTTCCAAGAAGCAAGACCAGCAAGAGATAATGTTCTTGTGGTTACACAAGAAAAAACATATATCCATCAATAAATTGATAACACAATCTTTTGATAAAAGAAATCATATGAGAAACCGATTTTTTTGAAATATCTGGATGCCATTGAAGTGAGTAAAGTAAAGGATATTCTGAAAGATTGGGAGGGGGTATATGGGGTTTCCTATTACTTTCATGGATAAGTATAACCCTGAACAGTTTGAGATAATTGGTTCTGATTATCAGGTTAAAACTGGAGAGATAAGTTTCTTACTCAAATCAACTTGAGAAGGAAAGTCTGGCGGAGCATCCTTGAATTTTAAGCGACTCTATTCCAGAATCGTAATCAAAAACAAAAAAGCCATGGAAATAATACGCCAAGAATTTAATTGATTATCATGAAAATTTATACTCAAGAAAGAGAAAAGGATTTTGAATAGATAGAACCTAAGCTATCATCATTGCATCGTATATTTTGGAAATTATATGCTATTGTAACCACTAATTTGGAGACATTGTATCCCTATGGGCAGCTCTGTTTTTGATTGACATTCTTACTAAAAATTAGGGGCTTATACGTGAGTAACCCACCTATTTTGGGGCTCCGTTCAAAGAATAGGAATTGGAAGTGTATGGCAATTTTTACCGATTCTTGATTGATCCTGGCGGAGATTTCGGAATTTCATCCGCCGAGTAAGGAATGGACCGCTATACGTGTGCTATGTCCTTTTCAGGACGGCCACGAGGCTTAAATGCCTTCTTGGTTGAAGTGGGTTTCGGTGATTTCATCAGCTCTTTTTAGGTTTGAGTAGAGACTCAAATATACGTTGGACGAACTCTCGATTTTTGCATTCTCGAAGAATTTCCCATTTGTTTTTCCATCTCTCGACTTTATTCGCTGAAATGCTTTTTTGCTCTAATTGCTCAATGATTAAAGTAGGCAGAAAGTAATAATCAATTTTATCATCACCGTTCACTTTCTTGCTTTTTACTCCAACTACGATGTCGGATGTAGTTCTATTCTGCGTGTAAGATTTGACATCACTGCGGTATTCTCTATCTACTCCACCTCTGGCTCCACCAGTGAAGCTAATGCTATTGTTTTTGTCAACAGTCTTTGCCTGAACACGAATAATTGAGTTCTGATCTAATTCAACAACAATATCATATGTGGAGTGAGGTAAGTCAACACTTGAAGCGTTGAACCCTCGATCAAGAAGTGCAGCCAATAACCGGCTTTCGTTTGCAAATCCAGTAGCAGAAGCTTGTTTCCCTATTTTTGCTCGTTCTTCTACATTCATGATTTTCGCATAACGATAATGTGCTCGTCATTAATTCGTTCTTTACGAGGAACTTTGATGTAGTGATTGATAATCTCCGACACAAAGTGGCATTCAATGTCATATCCTAATTCTGGTGCATATGAGATTAAATATCGCCATGTCTCAAACAACTCTTCTCGAATAAGATTGTTACCTACCACGATTATGTATGGAGCATTTGGCTTCAGTACCCGATGTACTTCTTGCAAATTGGCAAACATATCCCACAGGTATTTCGTCGCAATAAATGCTCGGCGAGGGTCCTTTGCGAATATTTTAGCAATGATGTTATCTGCCTCCCTACAGCCAGTCATATGTAATTCAGTGTAATCTTTGACTGAAACAGACTCTGTACCTACATGGCGTTTTTTGAGTGTATTGAGTGATCCATTTGCTAAACCGAGCCAATACATTTCTAGCTGGTGAGTACGGGGATAATCTACGGCATTTGCATACGGCGGAGAGGTGAGTGCCATGTCTATGCTTTCATCAGAGAGCATGGGCATTTTTCGGGCATCACCATCTTCTGGTATGGTTACAAAACCATTTGGACAAGCTTTAGTAAGCATTTGCATTCCAGCAATAGCATGTTCTGTTCGTCTTTGAAATAGACGCAAAGCCATGCCGGGAATCACCTTTTTTTCTAGTTTCTTTCGGATCACTGTTCGAGTACAGTTATTGTCTGCGTTAGATGCTTGGCGTACGATAGACGAAAAGCATATTCTAAAAAAATCCTTCACCTTTTCACTGGAATTTAATTCCTCAACCCCAGTCTTTATGTGTGCCATTTCCTTGAGCATGAAACGCTGAAACCAATTATCTCGGTAAGGAAATTCAGGCACCCCGTCAAGGTGATCTGGCTCGACATAAGAAGAAATATGATGGTGAAGTTTATTCCATGCCTTCGAAACTTCGTTATTAGCAAGTGGAGTGGTTTTGACACGAGAAAGCATTCTTGAGAACGGATCAACATCAACCCCCACACTATTTCTGCCCAATATTGCAGACTCAAGATTTGTTGTTCCACTTCCCATAAATGGATCAAGAATTAAGTCCCCATAATCGGAATAGCGTTCAATTAACCATCTTGGTAGCTCTGGAAAAAACTTTGCCGGATACTTGTGAATACCATGAGTATAAGCCCGTTGATCTTTGCTGATAAACAGGAATCTATCCCCATTCTTTACGGCCAAATCCCTGGAAATATTACCTACCAACTCATGAGTTTCAAAATGATTCATGTTTTTGTTGTATTGCCAGTTTTCAGAGTGAGTGTGTTATACGTCAGCCGTTTCCCGACGAGTCCCTGTACGGTTTGTTCCATTTGCTGAACCGTATCCAGTCCGCGAACATTGTGGTGTCCTACAGATTCGTTTCTGTAGTGCTGTAGATGCTCTGGAGACATTTTGTGGTACGTACCATAGTATCCACGCTTTAATAGCGCCCCGAACGATTCTATGTCGTTTGTATGCGCCATACCGTCCACACATATTGTTTGACGGAATGTTTGACCGTTGCATGAGTAACGCTCTTCAGTGCTTCGTAGGCTTTGGCATCATCAGTATACACCTGCGCTTGTTCCCGGCAAGCAGTGTAGACAAATCCGGCCAGTGTTCCTGAGGTCGTATCATGAATAACTTTCGCCCGTACTATCTTCGTGGTACGGTCTTTGGCATCTTCCACAGCTGTTTTGCCTACGGTGCCTCTACCTGCATGAAGTTTTTTTGATTCATGCTTGTTCTTTTCCTTGCCACCGATATAGGTTTCATCTACTTCTACTTTTCTCACGAACTTCTTTCCTTTGAACACTGAAGATGCTTTTCTTAAACGATGCAACATAAACCATGCTGCCTTTTGCCCTACTCCTAATTCTCTATGTAATTTCATCGAACTAATTCCTTTAATTAATGTATGCAGTATATAAATACATCCCTATTGCCCAGATGCGACGAGGTATATTGCTATGTTCCATCACCGTATTGGTCTTGACATTGAACTGGTTTTTTCTCTTTTTATTCCGAAAATCCTTACAACGATGAGTCTGGGTAGGATGTTTTAATTTAACTACATTCCTTCCTTTACAAAAAGGACATACCACACCTTTTGTCCAGGCTTATTTTCCAACCATTTTCTCGATTGTTCTTCTGTTGCAAATATTTCCGGTATCTCTGCTAAACTAATACCTTCTCTATGCGATTTTCCTGCTATATATCATTTATTTTTATACCCAAATATAGTATGAAATAGGAAGAAAATCGGTATTTCAATGGTTGCAAAAGCGAATAATTCTCTATATTTTACTTATTTTGATGGCTATATTTACACTAATGATCATGGATAAAATGCTCGTAAAAAAAGAACAAGACTTTGAAGTCAACGAGGGATTTCAAGAGAAATCCTTTTTGATTTGTTCTTATCATGGAAAGGAAAATATTCTAAATGATATTTTCTTTACCATAGATGAAAGTTTAAAAATCACCAAAGTAACTTATGTCCATGACGGAGACAATTGCTATGCTAATCTAAATTCTCTTCAAGATATTTTTTGTAAGGAGATACCTATCAGAATAGCCCAAGATACTCCAGAGATCAAAGGAAATTGCCCATCAGAAATAAACGGAGTAAAAAAAGCAAAAAGTTATCTGAGCAATCTATTGAAAAAGCAAAAGTCATCGAATTGAAAAATTTACAAAGAGGAAGGTATTATCGAATAGTAGCCGACCTCTATATCAAGGGAGAATTATCTGCGGACAAAATCGTCTCCCGAGGATTAGCTACCCTATACGGAGAAAACTACTGCATGCAGAAAAGAATCGGTGTGATTAAATCCTCTATCTATCCCATCAATTGGGATCCATTAACTAAAAACAGATGATCTATGGTGGGAAATAATAATTTAAGGTCAGCAAAAAGAGCAAAGAAGGATGAGTTCTACACTCAATTACGGGACATAGAAAATGAATTGAGACATTACAAAGTCCACTTTAGAAATAAGGTTGTCTATTGTAATTGCGATGATCCAAAGGTTAGTAATTTCTTTCACTATTTCTCTTATAATTTTGAAGAGTTAGGTCTCAAAAAATTAATCACCACTTGCTATAAAAACCGAAATGTAGACATTTTTAGTCTACACGAAGAATCCGAAAGGGCTGCATATATTGAATACACGGGGGATAAAAATGATAATCGAAGACCTGATGCAGAAGAAATTGAGGTAAAGTATTTAGAAGGTAATGGCGATTTTAGAAGTAGTGAATGTATAGAACTGCTCAAAACAGCAGATATAATAGTCACCAATCCTCCTTTTTCGTTATTTAGAGAATATTTAGCACAACTGGTTCAATATGATAAGAAATTTCTGATAGTAGGAAATAAAAATGCACTTACTTATAAAGAGGTATTTCCTCTTATAAAAGAAAATAAAGTTTGGTTGGGGATTAATTCACCACAAATTTTTGACACTCCAAATGGAATGACAAAAAAGGTTCAAGGATTGACTCGTTGGTTCACTAATCTTTCGCATTCCAGGAGAAATGAGGAGTTGATATTAACTAAGAAATACACACCTGATGAATTTCCGCATTACGATAATTACGATGCTATTGAGGTGAGTAAAGTAAAAGATATTCCCAAAAATTGGGGGGGGGTATATGGGTGTTCCCATTACTTTCATGGACAAATTCAATCCTGAACAATTTGAAATAATTGATGGGTTGAACCCACATAGTATGATTCATGGGGTAACGAAAGAAACAAAAGGACTTTATTTAACTACAGTAAATGGAAATCGAAAATTTGCCAGAATCATAATAAAAAACAAAAGGCCATTTATATAAAAAACAAAGAAATATCCATTAGAGAACGTACAGAAAGTTTTTATGAGGATAAGGAAAATGGTTATGTGTTGGGATTTAGAGGAAAATTAGATAACAGTCTTTTCTGTCAAAAAAAGGTTTTCATCTTTAATACCTTTATACGATGTGAATAAAATTGTCTATTCCGTCGATCAATTAACTAAAAATAGATGAACTATCGTGGGAAATAAAAATTTAAGGTCAGCAAAAAGAGCAAAACGGGATGAGTTCTATACCCAATTACGGGACATAGAAAATGAATTGAGACATTACAAATCTCACTTTAGAAATAAGGTTGTCTATTGTAATTGCGATGATCCGAAGGTTAGTAATTTCTTTCACTATTTCTCCTATAATTTTGAAGAGTTAGGGCTCAAAAAATTAATCACCACTTGCTATAAAAATCGAAATGTAGACATTTTTAGTCTACACGAAGAACCTGAAAAAGCTGCATGTATTCAATACACGGGAGATAAAAATGATAATCGGAGACCTGATGACGAAGAAATACAGGTGAAATATCTAAAAGGGAATGGAGATTTTAGAAGTAGAGAATGTATAGAACTGCTCAAAACAGCAGATATAGTAGTTACCAATCCTCCTTTTTCGTTATTTAGAGAATATCTGGCACAGTTAGTTCAATATGATAAGAAATTTCTGATAGTAGGAAATAAAAATGCACTTACTTATAAAGAGGTGTTTCCTCTTATAAAAGAAAATAAAGTTTGGTTGGGGATGGGGAGTGTAAAGGAGTTTGAAGTTCCGAATGGAAATAGGGCAAAGGCGACTTTTTGTTCTCAAAGAAATAAGTGGTTTCAAAAATTTGGAAATGTAGGTTGGTTCACTAATCTTTCGCATTCCAGGAGAAATGAGGAATTGATATTGACCAAGAAATACACGCCTGATGAGTTTCCGTATTACGATAATTACGATGCCATTGAGGTGAGTAAGGTAAAGGATATTCCCAAAAATTGGGGGGGGGTATATGGGTGTTCCCATTACTTTCATGGATAAATTCAATCCTGAACAATTTGACATAATTGATGGGATTGGCCGATATAGTATGATTTATGGAGTAACCAAAGAAACAAAAGGGCTTTATTTAACTGCAGTGAATGGGAAGCCAAAATTTGCCAGAATCATAATAAAAAACAAAAGGCTATTTATATTGTAAACAAAGAAATATCAATTAGAGAATGTACAGAAAGATTTTATGAGGATATGGAAAATGGTTATGTGTTGGGATTTAGAAAAAATTAGATATTAGACTTTTCTGTCAAAGAGAAAGGTTTTCATCTTTAATACCTTTATACGATGTGAATAAAATCGTCTATTCCGTCAATCAATTAACTAAAAATAGATGAACTATCATGGGAAATAAAAATTTAAGGTCAGCAAAAAGAGTAAAACGGGATGAGTTCTATACCCAACTATCGGACATAGAAAGGGAATTAAAACATTACAAAAGCCACTTTAGAAATAAGGTGGTCTATTGTAATTGCGATGATCCGAAGGTCAGTAATTTCTTTCACTATTTCTCTTATAATTTTGAAGAGTTAGGGCTCAAAAAATTAATCACCACTTGCTATAAAAACCAAAATGTTGACATCTTTAGTTTACACAAAGAACCCGAAAAGTCCGCATATTTAGAATACACAGGAGATAAAAATGATAATCGAAAGCCAGACCCAGAAGAGATTGAGGTTAAGTATTTGAAAGGTGATGGCGATTTTGGGAGTAAAGAGTGTATTGAATTTCTTAAAGAGGCTGATATTATGGTTACTAATCCTCCTTTTTCCTTATTTAGAGAGTATATAGCACAATTGATAAAATACGATAAGAAGTTTTTGATTATAGGTAATAAGAATGCAATAACATACAAAGAAGTATTTTCCCTATTACAAGAAAATAAAGTTTGGTTGGGAATTAATTCACCACAAATTTTTGATACTCCAAATGGAATGACCAAAAAGGTTCAAGGATTGACTCGTTGGTTCACTAATCTTTCGCATTCCAAGAGAAATGAGGAGTTGATCTTGACAAAGAAATACACGTCTGATGAGTTTCCCCATTACGATAATTATGATGCCATTGAGGTGAGTAAAGTAAAAGATATTCCCAAAAATTGGGGGGGGGTATATGGGTGTTCCTATTACGTTCCTAGATAAGTATAACCCTGAACAGTTTGAGATAGTTGGTTCTGATTATCAGGTTAAAACTGGAGAGATAAGTTTCTTGCTCAAATCAAATTGGGAAAGAAAGTCAGACCGAGCATACTTGAATAGCAAGCGACTCTATTCCAGAATCATAATAAAAAACAAAAGAACATGAAAATGAAATTTAATGAAATGACCATCAGAAAACATACAAAAAGTTAATATGAGGATAAGGAAGATGGTCATAGGGAGAAAAATCAGATATTAGGCTTTTCTGTTGAAGAGAAGGGTCTTCATTTTTAATACCTTCATACACTTGATTAAAACCTCCATTCCAGCAATTGGAATCAACGAACTAAAAATAGATGAACTATCATGGGAAATAATAATTTAATTATTGCAAAAAGAGCAAAGAAGGATGAGTTCTATACTCAATTAAGGGACATAGAAAACGAATTGAAGCATTACAAATCTCACTTTAGAAATAAGGTGGTCTATTGCAATTGTGATGATCCAAAGGTTAGTAATTTCTTTCACTATTTCTCTTATAATTTTGAAGAGTTAGGGCTCAAAAAATTAATCACCACTTGTTATAAAAACCGAAATGTAGACATTTTTAGCCTACACAAAGAACCCGAGAGGGCAGCATATATTGAATACACTGGAGATAAAAATGATAATCGAAGACCAGATGATGAAGAAATAGAAGTGAAATATCTAAAAGGGAATGGAGATTTTAGAAGTAGTGAATGTATAGAACTGCTCAAAACAGCAGATATAATAGTCACCAATCCTCCTTTTTCATTACTTAGGGAATATTTAGCACAATTAGTTCAATATGATAAGAAATTTCTGATAGTAGGAAATAAAAATGCACTTACTTACAAAGAGGTATTTCCTCTTATAAAAGAAAATAAAGTTTGGTTGGGATTGGGGAGTGTAAAGGAGTTTGAAGTTCCGAATGGAAATAGAGCAAAGGCGACTTTTTGTTCTCAAAGAAATAAGTGGTTTCAAAAATTTGGAAATGTAGGTTGGTTCACCAATCTTTCGCATTCTAGGAGAAATGAGGAATTGATATTAACCAAGAAATACACGCCTGATGAGTTTCCGCATTACGATAATTATGATGCTATTGAGGTGAGTAAAGTAAAGGATATTCCCAAAAATTGGGGGGGGGTATATGGGTGTTCCTATTACTTTCCTAGATAAGTATAACCCTGAACAGTTTGAGATAATTGGTTCTGATTATCAGGTTAAAACTGGAGAGATAAGTTTCTTACTCAAATCAAACTGGGAAAGAAAGTCAGACCGAGCGTACTTGAATAGCAAGCGGCTCTATTCCAGAATCATAGTAAAAAACAAAAGGCCATGAAAATGGAATTTAATGAAATGACCATCAGATAACATACAGAAAGTTATTTTGAGAATAAGGAAAATGATTGTGCATTGGGATTTAGAAAAAATTAGAAATTATACTTTTCTATCATAGAGAAAAGTTTTCATCTTTAATACCTTTATATGATGTGAATAAAGTCGTCTATTCCGTCAATCAATTAACTAAAAATAGATGAACTATCATGGGAAATAAGAATTTAAGGTCGGCAAAAAGAGCAAAACGGGATGAGTTCTATACCCAATTACAGGACATAGAAAACGAATTGAGACATTACAAATCTCACTTTAGAAATAAGGTGGTCTATTGTAATTGTGATGATCCGAAGGTCAGTAATTTCTTTCATTATTTCTCCTATAATTTTGAAGAGTTGGGTCTCAAAAAATTAATTACCACTTGCTATCAAAACCGAAATGCAGACATTTTTAGTCTGCACAAAGAACCCGAAAGAGTTGCATATATTGAATACATTGGAGATAAAAATGATAATCGAAGACCAGATGCAGAAGAAATTGAGGTAAAGTATTTAGAAGGTGATGGCGATTTTAGAAGTAGTGAATGTATAGAACTGCTCAAAACAGCAGATATAATAGTCACCAATCCTCCTTTTTCGTTATTTAGAGAATATTTAGCACAATTAGTTCAATATGATAAGAAATTTCTGATAGTAGGAAATAAAAATGCACTTACTTACAAAGAGGTATTTCCTCTTATAAAAGAAAATAAAGTTTGGTTGGGAATGGGGAGCGTAAAGGAGTTTGAAGTTCCGAATGGAAATAGAGCAAAGGCAACCTTTTGTTCTCAAAGAAATAAGTGGTTTCAAAAATTTGGAAATGTAGGTTGGTTCACGAATCTTTCGCATTCCAGAAGAAATGAGGAATTGATATTGGCCAAGAGATACACTCCTGATGAGTTTCCTTATTACGATAATTATGATGCTATTGAGGTGAGTAAAGTAAAAGATATTCCCAAAAATTGGGGGGGGGTATATGGGTGTTCCTATTACTTTCATGGATAAATTCAATCCATTACAATTTCAAATCATCAACATGGATAGACCACTAATGAAATCCAAAACGGGTAAAGTAAGTCGTTTTAAAATAAATGGAAAAGAAATCTTTGCGAGAATCATCATCAAACATAAACAGCATTGAAAATAAATTAAAAGAAGTCGCCATCACATTGGAATTTAGGGGAAAATTAAATAGTGGACTGCAGATCCAAGATAAGAGTCTTCATTTTTAATACCTTCATATATCTGATTAAAACTCTACCCCAGCAATTGGGATCAACTAACTAAAATAGATGAACTATCATGGGAAATAAAAATTTAAGGTCAGCAAAAAGAGCAAAAAAGGATGAGTTTTATACCCAATTAAGGGACATAGAAAACGAATTGAAACATTACAAAGGCCACTTTAGGAATAAGGTAGTTTATTGCAATTGTGATGATCCGAAGGTCAGTAATTTCTTTCATTATTTCTCCTATAATTTTGAAGAGTTGGGACTCAAAAAATTAATCGCTGCATGTTACAAAAACCGAAATGTAGATATTTTTAGCCTGCACAAAGAACCCGAAAGAGCTGCTTACATAGAATACACGGGAGATAAAAATGATAATCGAAGACCAGATGCAGAAGAAATTGAGGTAAAGTGTTTAGAAGGTGATGGTGATTTTAGAAGTAGTGAATGTATAGAACTGCTCAAAACAGCAGATATAGTAGTCACCAATCCTCCTTTTTCGTTATTTAGAGAATATTTAGCACAATTGGTTCAGTATGATAAAAAATTCCTGATAATAGGAAATAAAAATGCGCTTACTTATAAAGAGGTATTTCCTCTTATAAAAGAAAATAAAGTTTGGTTGGGAATGGGGAATGTAAAGGAGTTTGAAGTTCCGAATGGAAATAGGGCAAAGGCGACCTTTTGTTCTCAAAGAAATAAGTGGTTTCAAAAATTTGGAAACGTAGGTTGGTTCACCAATCTTTTGCATTCCAAGAGAAATGAGGAGTTGATATTAACCAAGAAATACACGTCTGATGAATTTCCGCATTACGATAATTACGATGCCATTGAGGTAAGTAAAGTAAAGGATATTCCCAAAAATTGGGGGGGGGTATATGGGGGTTCCTATTACGTTCTTAGATAAGTATAACCCTGAACAATTTGAAATGATTGGACAAAGCAGAATACTGTTAGATGGAAAATTCGGGAGAGATTTCAAATTAAACGGCAAGTATTTATATATGAGAATTGTAATCAAAAACAAAAAGCCATACAAATAAACAAAAAGAAATAGCGATTAGAGAACATCCAAAAAGTTATTATGAGAATAAGGAAAATGAATGTGGATTGGGATTTAGAGAAAAATCAGATATTAGGCTTTTCTGTTGAAGAGAAGGGTCTTCATTTTTAATACCTTCATACATCTGATTAAAACCTCTATTCTAGCAATTGGAATCAATTAACTTAAACAGATGAATTATCATGAGAAATAAAAATTTAAGGTCAGCAAAAAGAGCAAAACGGGATGAGTTCTATACCCAATTACGGGACATAGAAAATGAATTGAGACATTACAAATCTCACTTTAGAAATAAAGTGGTCTATTGCAATTGTGATGATCCGAAGGTCAGTAATTTCTTCCACTATTTCTCTTATAATTTTGAAGAGTTAGGTCTCAAAAAATTAATCACCACTTGCTATAAAAACCGAAATGCAGACATTTTTAGCCTGCACAAAGAACCTGAAAGGGCTGCATATATTGAATACACTGGAGATAAAAATGATAATCGAAGGCCTGATGATGATGAAATAGAAGTGAAATATTTAGAAGGGAATGGCGATTTTAGAAGTAGAGAATGTATAGAACTGCTCAAAACAGCAGATATAATAGTCACCAATCCTCCTTTTTCGTTATTTAGAGAATATCTGGCACAATTAGTTCAATATGACAAGAAATTTCTGATAGTAGGAAATAAAAATGCACTTACTTATAAAGAGGTATTTCCTCTTATAAAGGAAAATAAAGTTTGGTTGGGAATGGGCAGTGTAAAGGAGTTTGAAGTTCCGAATGGAAATAGGGCAAAGGCGACTTTTTGTTCTCAAAGAAATAAGTGGTTTCAAAAATTTGGAAATGTAGGTTGGTTCACTAATCTTTCGCATTCCAGAAGAAATGAGGAATTGATATTAACCAAGAAATATACGTCTGATGAGTTTCCGCATTACGATAATTATGATGCCATTGAGGTAAGTAAAGTAAAGGACATTCCCAAAAATTGGGGGGGGGTATATGGGTGTTCCTATTACGTTCTTAGATAAGTATAACCCTGAACAGTTTGAGTTCATCGGACTTTGCTGGTTGTTATTAAAGGGCAAGCCTGATGGAATGTTTAAAGTAAATGGCAAGAGAATGTATAGAAGAATAATCATCAAACGCAAAAAATAGTGCAAATAGAACACAAAAAATAACCATTTGAGAAAATACTGAAAGCTAATATGAGGATATGAAAGATGACTATGTGGAGAAAAATCAGATATTAGGCTTTTCTGTTAAAGAGAAGTGTCTTCATTTTTAATACCTCCACATATTTGATTAAAACCTCTATTCCAGCAATTGGAATCAATTAAATAGATGAACTATCATGGGAAATAAGAATTTAAGGTCAGCAAAAAGAGCAAAGAAGGATGAGTTCTATACCCAATTAAGGGACATAGAAAACGAATTGAAGCATTACAAATCTCACTTTAGAAATAAGGTGGTCTATTGTAATTGTGATGATCCGAAGGTTAGTAATTTCTTTCACTATTTCTCCTATAATTTTGAAGAGTTAGGTCTCAAAAAATTAATTACTACTTGCTATAAAAACCGAAATGTAGACATTTTTAGCCTGCACAAAGAACCTGAAAGATCTGCATATACTGAATACACGGGAGATAAAAATGATAATCGAAGACCAGATGCAGAAGAGATTGAGGTAAAATATTTAGAAGGTGATGGTGATTTTAGGAATAGAGAATGTATAGAACTGCTCAAAACAGCAGATATAATAGTCACCAATCCTCCATTTTCGTTATTTAGAGAATATTTAGCACAATTGATAAAATATGATAAGGAGTTTTTAATAGTGGGCCAACAGAACGCAATAACATATAAAGAAGTATTTCCTCTTATAAAAGAAAATAAAGTTTGGTTGGGAATGGGGAATTTAAGGGAGTTTGCAATTCCGAGTTATTATCCACTAACTTCAAAATCATATAGGGTTGAAGAGGATGGGACGAGGATAATAAAAGCCAATGGGGTAAAATGGTTCACTAATCTTTCACATTCCAGGAGAAATGAGGAATTGATATTAACCAAAAAATACACGTCTGATGAGTTTCCATATTACGATAATTACGATGCCATTGAGGTGAGTAAAGTAAAGGCTATTCCCAAAAATTGGGGGGGGGTATATGGGTGTTCCTATTACTTTCCTAGATAAGTATAACCCTGAACAGTTCGAGATAATTGGTTCTGATTATCAGGTTAAAACTGGAGAGATAAGTTTTTTACTCAAATCAAATTGGAAAGGAAAGTTAGACCGAGCATACTTGAATAGCAAGCGACTCTATTCTAGAATCATAATAAAAAACAAAAGACTATGAAAATGGAGTTTAATGAAATGATTATCAGATAACATACAGAAAGTTATTTTGAGAATAAGGAAAATGATTATGCATTGGGATGCAGAGCAAAAATAGAAATTATACTTTTCTATCATAGAGAAAAGTTTTCATCTTTAATACCTTTATATGATGTGAATAAAGTCGTCTATTCCGTCAATCAACTAACTAAAAATAGATGAACTATCATGGGAAACACCAATCTAAATTCAGCGTTAAAAAACAAAAACGATGAGTTCTATACCCAATTACAGGATATAGAAAACGAATTAAGACATTACAAATCTCACTTTAGAAATAAGGTGGTCTATTGCAATTGCGATGATCCGAAAGTGAGTAATTTCTTTTATTATTTTACCCACAACTTTGAGGAGTTGGGACTTAAAAAGTTGATTGCTACTTGTTATAAAAATCAAAATGTAGATATTTTTAGTCTTCATAAAGATGTTGATAAAGCAGCATATTTGGAATATACAGGGGATAAAAATGATAATCGGAGGCCAGACGCAGATGAAATAAAGGTGAATTATTTGAAGGGTGATGGAGATTTCAGAAGTGAGGAATGCATAGAGTTGCTCAAAACGGCAGATATTGTAGTGTCTAATCCACCTTTTTCGTTGTTTAGACAGTATATAGTACAACTGATAAAATACAATAAAAAGTTTTTAATTATAGGTAATAAGAACGCATTGAAATATAAAGAAGTGTTTCCTTTGATAGAAAATAGTAAAGTTTGGTTGGGAATGGGGAGTGTAAAGGAGTTTGAAGTTCCGAATGGAAATAGGGCAAAGGCGACTTTTTGTTCCCAAAGAAATAAGTGGTTTCAAAAATTTGGAAACGTAGGTTGGTACACCAATCTTTCGCATTCCAGGAGAAATGAGGAGTTAATATTAACCAAGAAATATACTCCTGATGAGTTTCCGCATTACGATAATTTCGATGCCATTGAGGTGAGTAAAGTAAAGGATATTCCCAAAAATTGGGGGGGGGTATATGGGAGTCCCTATTACTTTCATGGATAAATACAACCCCGAACAATTTGAAATTATTGGGATGGACGTGTTTTTAATGAAAGATCTAATCAACAAAGCAGTTTATTTTTATATAAATGGACGAAAATTATATGCCAGAATTGTCATCAAAAACAAGAAACTATGAAAATAGAACTAAAAACCATTACCATCAGAGATTTAGTAAAAGGATACTGCAATGACGGAGATAACGGCATAAGAGGATACAGCGGAAAACTAGATATCCGTCCGCCCTACCAACGAGAATTTGTCTACGATGACAACAAAAGACAAGCAGTCATCGAAAGCATCAAGCAAGGGTTCCCCCTTAATGTCATGTACTGGTCCGTAAAAAACGATGGCACCTACGAAATACTCGACGGTCAACAGCGAACCATCTCTATATGCCAATTCTACAACAAAGAATTTTCTGTCCCCTATGGCGAACACCGATACTATTTCCGAAACCTAAGCGATGACAGACGCAATCAGTTCTTGGATTACGAATTGATGATCTACCTCTGCTCCGGAAAGGAATCTGAAAAAATGAACTGGTTCAAAACCATCAATATCGCAGGAGAGAAATTGTCAGACCAGGAGATGCGAAGTGCAATCTATTCCAGCAAATGGGTGACAGATGCACGAAGGTATTTCGTGAAAAACAGCCTCGACTATTTCAAATATTTGAAAGGAAATCTAAAAAGACAAGATTTCTTGGAAACCGTCTTGAAGTGGATAAGCGGAGACAAGATTGAGGACTATATGGGAAGGAACCAACATAAAGACAATGCCAAGGAATTATGGGACTATTTTGAGGGTGTCATTGAATGGGTAGAAAGTGTTTTTATCAAATACCGCAGAGAGATGAAAGGCGTAGAGTGGGGTTATTTGTATCAAGAAAACAAGAGAAGAACATTCTGTGCCGAACAAATGGAAGATAAGGTCAAAAAATTGATGAGTGATGAGGATGTAACCAAGAAAAGTGGAATTTACAAATATGTTTTTGATGGTCAGAAAAAACATTTGAGTATACGAACTTTTTCTGATAGAGATAAAAGAACTATTTACAGCCGACAGGATGGTGTCTGTATTCATTGCAAAGAGAAATTTGGAATAGATGAAATGGATGCTGATCACATCATTCCCTGGTCTAAGGACGGAAGGACTGAACTTAGTAATTGTCAGGTGTTGTGTAGGGAGTGCAACCGAAGAAAGGGACCGGATTAATAGAAGCAGAACCAGGTAGTAAAATCAGTTCAATAGTTCATCACACCATGATGGGGATCTGCCCTTGAAGGGCAGCAATTAGCCCATGATGGGGAAAATCATCACAACGACAAAAAGGCATATCCTTGATTTTCTCTGCCCGGTCTTTCGTGGTCATCTTATAATCTTTTTCCAGCTGGTCTTTCCTGACATTACAGCAAGATAACCAATGCTTCGCATATATTGAGAATGCAATCGAAGAAAATCAAATAAATAATAATAAAAATAATTAAATAATATTTATGCATCCTTAAAAACACAAATAGATTTGTTCTATATCAGATACTTTCGGATATAGAGAATACGTGGAAAATATAAGTTTCAATTGTTTTTTAAGAATGATCTCCATAACAAATACAATTTTTCAAACAGTTCAACTGAACCGCTATCTGATAACAAATAAAGAACTATCCGACACCACATGTCAATATTGAAAAATTCAGTTCATTTTGGAATACTTTCAAAAATTCTTTTCGCCATTCTCATCAAGCAGTATACTTTTATGCTTTCTCAGGAAATTGAATCAATATCACTAATTTGGAGTTGTGGATGCCTATATAGGAAATAGCTAGTTTCAAAAAAATATGGGGTTATGAATGAATCTGTTTTATGAAACTTTTACTGAGAAATGATCACTTAATTCGGCTGAGAAAATCTCTTCGTGTTCAGATTTTTCTAGTCATGACCTTAATACTCCTCGTCTCTGGCCTCATGGTATTTCTGTCCAACATATACCAATATGATGCCCAAAGTGAAAAGTATCATTTTGATCGTTTGAATAGAAAAGAATCTCAAATTCATCGCCACATTAACTATCTAGTAGATAAATATGACCTTGTGGGAGCTGATATTACTAAGTGGAAGGATTTAGAAAGTGATTTTACCGAAATCAAACAAATTCACAGTGTAGACTATTCTCTTTTTAGTCTTGATGGTCAAAGTATTTTTACATATTTCGTCCCCTTAGAGGTCCTGGCTAATAACAATAGTCTTGACCAAGAATTGATTAGAAGATTACAAGAGAATCCTGAAAACAGAATACTTGAGGCAAATGTTGAAGAACGAGAAGACTATAGCTCATCATATAGGATACTAAAAGATCGACTAAATACACCATATGCGATTTTGTTTTATCCCTATTTTTCCGATATCGATATCGCTGAAAATGAATTGAATGTATTTCTTCAAAGGATATACAAGATTTATCTTTTTCTATTCGTTGGGGCGATTATTGTCGCCTATTTTCTGTCTCGTTATGTGACCCGATCTATAGAATCCGTTCGAAGCAAATTGAGCCAGACTGATCTACAGGTTCAAAATGAAAAAATTGAAATAGTCAATGCACCAATAGAAATTGTTGGGTTAATTGAAGCATATAACAAAATGATTGATCAATTGGAATTGAGCGCAGATCAACTAGTAAGAGAAGAAAAGGATTTTGCATGGAGGGAAATGGCTAGACAAGTATCTCACGAAGTAAAAAATGCTCTCACTCCAATGCGCTTAGCAGTTCAAGATTTTAGCTACCGTTTTAAGCCAACAACAAAAGGCTGGCAAAATCGACTTCAGGAATTTTCCTCTACATTAACTGAACAAATCGAATCTATGGCAGAAGTAGCAGAGTCATTCTCTGATTATACCGCCGAACCTAAGATGAATCCAACCCAGTGTGATATGGTTAAACATACCAAATTGGTTGTTGCTTCATATTCGAATATAAAGACCCTCGTAAAATCTAGTCATGAAAAAATAATTTATACCCTTGATGTAAATCAATGGACACGGGTATTGAATAATCTAGTTCAAAATGCCCAACAAGCCATTCCGTCAGACAGAGAAGGATATGTTGAAATTAATTTCCAATTATTAGAAGACAAAATTGTGGTAGATATAAAAGACAATGGAGTCGGAATCGACCCCAAACTAGGAGATACGGTCTTTGAGCCAAAGTTCACCACCAAGTCTTCTGGACGTGGTCGAGGTCTAGGAATTGTTAGGAATATCATCCGTTCCCATCAAGGAACAATCACTTACAAGTCAGAACTCAAGGTAGGGGTTACCTTTAAGATTACTTTTCCGCTGAACTAGATCAAGATCAAATCAAGACATTAAGACGAGATGTTGAATTATTAAGATCAACAAAATTGATTATACGCCTCAATGAGATTTTCAGAAATCAAAGTAGAAGGTCGCCCTTCAATATGATGTCGCTCAATCATATGAACCAATTCGCCATTTATGAATAAAGCAATACTTGGAGAACTGGGCGGAAACGGGGACATCCTAGAACGAGCGGCATCAGTAGCCTCTTTATCTACTCCAGCAAAAACGGTATACAACTTATCTGGTTTTTTAGAGTTTTTAAGCGAAGCGACCACTCCGGGTCTAGCATTTCCTGCAGCACATCCACATACCGAATTAACAACTACTAAGGCTGAAGTATTTTCTGAGAGCGCTTTTTCTACTTCACTAACAGAAAACAATTCAGTAAATCCATTATTCACTAATTCCAAACGCATGGGCGCTACTAGATGTTCTGGGTACATAACTTTTTTTTGGCAAAGTTACAAATTTTCTACCCTCTATCCAATCCCAATTTCATTAGATTTGTTCGATTCGATAGGTCAGTTACATAGCATATTTATAACAAAAACTAAACATTTTGAGGTAATAGGATTATGAGAATCATTTTAGCGATTATTGGTCTGATATTCATAAAACCTTTCCTTTTAGGGGCATTTGTAGGCTACTCTATAGGATGGGCGTTAGAAAAAATGATTTTTACACCTACTCAGTCTAAAAAAAGAGGTTCGGTAAGTCTAGATTTAAGAGTTAAACTATTGATTCTTGCAATGAAAATTGCAAAAGTTGATGGAAATATTCTAAAGACAGAAAGGATATTTATTAGAAACTATTTCACACGTGTGTATGGTCCTGATGAAGTTGATCGAATGTTTCGAACCGTTAGAGAAAATCCTAAATATTTAAATCTTAGTTCCGAGCAAATAGCAAAAGAATTTCAGATGAAATTCAACTATGGTACTAGGACCACCATTCTACATTTACTATTTGAGGTTGCAAATGCTGATGGCTTAATTACCAGCCCCGAACTCATAGATATACAGAAGATTTCTTATATGCTCGGCATATCAAGAGTTGATTACATGAGCATCAAGGCCATGTTTTTCCAAAATAAAACCGAAGTTAGAGGCTCATATTATACTATTTTGGGAATTAATCGCAACGCTACAACTCAAGAAATTAAGAAAGCATATCGCACTATGGCCAAAAAATACCATCCAGATCTAATTAAATCGGATGATCAGGCCATCAAAAAAAGCGCTAGTGAAAAGTTCAGACAGATTAATGAAGCTTACGAAGGGATCAAAAAGGAAAGAGGGATTTAATTGGTTTTCACAAATTCTTGTTGAATTTTCAGATGAAGGATACTATAATAAATTGGGACTGAAATTAATGTATGTGATGGTTATAGTTTTTTGAATTAAATGATGATACTGTGATATTCTGGGACAATTTGGATTTGATTTCAATTTTCCATAAAATGCCCGAATTTTGCATTTACTTTATTCGATGTAAATGCCCAATGAATTGGATTTATATACTTGAAAGATTTTACTTCGTATAATCAACAAATAAATGGAACTTTTAGAATTTTATTTTAAACTAGGTTTTAATCATGTGCTTGATTTTAACGCATTAGATCATATACTTTTTTTTGTTTTACTTGCCCTACCCTTTGCCCTTAAACAATGGAGAAATTTGTTGGTCTTGGTTACTCTTTTTACAATTGGACACACTGTTTCATTATTGTTTGCGTATTTGGGGTGGATTAACCAGTTCAGAGGCTGGATTGAACTATTGATTTCTCTCTCTATCGTGTTGCTAGCCGCTAAAAACATTTTCACCGATAGAAAAGAGAAAATAACCCCTTTTAAAAAGAAATTTTATTGGATGGTGACTCTATTTTTTGGGCTGGTTCACGGTTTGGGTTTTGGAGGGTACTATAGACAGATAACTCCCCAAGGTGAGGTCTTTAGTTCTTTACTAGGATTTGCCCTAGGTATTGAAGTAGTTCAAATATTGGTAGTGGGGGCAGTGATTTTGTTGAATTATCTAATTATTCAGGTATTTAGAGTTAGTGAGTTTTTCTGGGTTTTGCTATCTAGTGCACTGATTTTGGTAGCTGCTTCCCAAATGTTGATAAGAAGTATATTAGGTCTGAATTAAAAAAATCGGCTCTAATCACTTTGTTGTGGAATGAAACAAAAAGGTTTAACTATATATTTTAGAAAATAAATAAGTCATTTCTTTTAACTATTCTTGTATCAAGATTTTTAAAAGAGAGTAATAATATTTTTAGAAAGGCGTGTACTATAATGTCTGTTAGAACAATTGTTAATTTGAGATGTCGTTTAAGTGGTGATAAAAGAGATTATCGACTATTAAACGAAATGTCTGGTGCCAATAGATACCTCTATAATCAGGCACTAAATCATCTATTCAAACAATACCAAGAAAGTATCAACGATACCCGAAAAACCGGAAAATGCGATTATTCTTATCAAGATTTGGGGAAATGGTATACCCAGCATAAAAAGACTGAAGCCCCCTGGTTATCTCGTTATTCACCAGCTAAAACCAAATTGGTTTTAAAGGATTTATCTATTGCTTTTAAGGAATATGTAAAGGGACAAAGAGGCAAACCGAAATTCAAATCAAAAAGACAAAAGCAGAGTTTTCCGATCACTTTATACCAAAAAGAGATAAAGGAAAACGAAAATGGCAATGGCTATCTTTTATTAAAAAGAGGAATCTTTATTCAAATAAGAGGATATAAGAAACAGATTTGCCGTTATCGTAAGCCCAGGTTTTTACAGGGGCGTATCATCAAAGAAATTGCCGATAGAAGTAATCCGGAGAATAGAAGAGGACGAAATAAATGTAAAGAGAATAAGTGGTATTTGTCTATTCAGTGTGAGGTAGATGCTGTTGAAAAACAAATAGGCCATATAGATATAGATAATATTGTAGGTATAGATAGAACCGAGCTTGCGAGCTAGACGTTCCCCTAGTTCCGTAAGGAACCATAATTAGCCTTAGTCAAATGTAGGTCAAGGCTGATAGTAATGGACAGATTCATTTTCTGGCTGACACCAAAAAGGAAGAAAAGAGGATGAAAGTTCTTCATAGAAGAAGAGCGAAAAAACAACATGGTAGTAATAAAGCCTACAAAACGAATATCCTTATAGCCAAGAAACACAAAAAAATAAGAAACAAAAGAAATGATTGCTTAAGAAAAATATGCAAAAAGATATCCATTAATTCTGATTTAGCGGTATTGGAAAATCAGATCCCCGTCACGGAGTTTGAAAACCAAGAATATGACCAGATCAGCTAAAGGAACGATGGACAATCCGGGCAAAAACGTGAAGCAAAAATCGGGGTTGAATAGAGTGATTTTAAAAACGGCATGGCATAAAATTGATCCCTGTCACAGGGTTTGAAATTTATCTAGGACAAAAAATGCTAGTGATTAAAATTCCTCCACATTATACCTCACAAGAGTGTAGTCGATGTGGAACTAAGGACAAAAAGAACCGAACGTCACAATCGGAATTTACATGTTTAAGCTGTGGATTTTCTATGAATGCGGATATCAATGCTGCCAATAACATCAGGGACATCGGAGCGTGTTCCTTCTTCCAAAACCCTCTGAGAGGGAACAACTTTG
>MPMN01000004.1 GCA_002238525.1 Flavobacteriaceae bacterium bin25 | reverse complement strand
ATGTAAAGTAACCTACCACATATCCTTTTCAAAAAAAAAGAAGGCCTTTCTTAATGGGATATCTATGCTCAAATCAGGCGAGATTTACGTGATTTCATGTTTGCGAGGCTTCCTTTTGATAAAAAAACGATCCGTACAAATTAAAACATTATAAACCTGAAAAAACTCTCTTCCTCGAAAACGCAAAAGAGAAATATTTAGACCAAAATGTCTAATCTGAGACTAGTATGAATAATGCGGGAACAATGGATTCGCCATCGGTATTTGTGGTTAACACTGAGCTCATGTAGTCCAAAAAAGGTCTAATAATTTCATAGTGCTTCACAATATTATCAAGATATTGTTCTGACAGCACTTCTTCATCAGAAAAGGATTTTCTAAATAAAAATTGCTTTTTACGGATTAAATCTATGTTAGGGTGATCTTGAGGAAATCCCCTCGGTGCGGTTAATAGCTCATCACCCTGTAAAATGCCCCAATGATTTTGAAATATCTTGTCTGAAATGATATCTCGAAATTCATCAGCGTCAAATTCAAATTCCAAGCGAATTCGAAGTAAGTCCTCTTTTTCTGGCTTCCAGAACCCAACCCCGATAAATGAATTGCCCGGCTCAATATGAACATAATACCCTCCCCTCAAAGCAGGCTTTTTCCTTACATAGAAAAATGAAAAATGAGTTTTGTATGGGGTTTTATCTTTCCTAAACCTCAAATCATTATTGATCCTGAAAATCTTCAACTTTTCAATAGAATCAGACTTTTGAAGCTTACCTTCAATATACTTACCGTAAGTCTTGATTAATTTTCTAATATCATAATGACGCTCCCTATTTTGAGAAAACCACTGACGATTATTGTTTCTCTTCAATTGTTCAAGAAAGTCAAATATCGAAGGATGAACAGAAAGCATTAAACAGGTCTAAATTTCGCTGCCATTTCAAGAACTTAAAATTATCATATTAACTAAATTTCAATTTATATGGGCGTACAATCAAATTTTTGTTTATCGACTCACCAATCAAGTGTCAGTATAATTTTACCAATTCCGGCTACATCATTCATAAACCCACATTCTCATTTAATCCGAACACATATCAATTCAGGGAATAATTGTTCATAAAATATTCTATATAGTTGGGAATCTTAGTCCCCAAATAGTAGGGTAAATTCATTAATAAATAAGGTGTGCCACTTAGAGTAGTCAATTCCTCAATCTTATATTCTCCAGCATAAATCCTAAGGGCATATGGATGCCCTACTCTATCCATGAACTGATGTAATGATCTTAATTTCCCTGCCCGCCCTGATTTAATTTCAATGGGCAAAACCTTCCCCTTGTACTGATATACTAGGTCTACCTCCGATGATGATTGTTTTTTCTGCCGAACCCAAAAATGAGGTTTGGTATTCGTCATATAATTTAGCGATATTAATTCTTGGGCTATAAGATGTGGTATCAAAGCTCCTTTAAATGCATTGCTTAAATTGTCCATCGCCAATAACTGACCCTGTATCCCCAAGCTATAGTTCACCATACCAGTATCTAAAAACTGCAATCTAGGTGATTTTTTTATATCCGATTTGATGGGAGTCTCCAAATCAGTTGTAGGATAGTTTAACCTAATAATTTTAGCATCATCCAAGATTCGCATAGCTTCCCCAACCTCTCTTGACCTATAGTTTGAATTTCCGAAGTTCTGGAATTTAATCCGCTGATCCAAATAAAGATGTGCGATTTCCATAATATGCTTAACTACCCTTCTTAGCGTTGTATTTGTACTATATTTTTCGACATCTTCCTTGTATGCGCCCCAAATACTTTCATATATCTTGGGAAGGTTCGCCAACATTCCATCTTCAATATCTATTTTGACAACTTCAGGCATTCCTCCAATAATAGCATAGCGGTGGAATAGCTTCATTAGTGTTGTATGTGCAATGGGACTGACTGGCACGTTTGCCAACTGTTCGGATGCCAAAGTATGACCAATTGCCTCAAGGTATTCTCTAAAATTAAGTGGATGCAGATAAAGGAACTCTACCCTGCCCACTGGAAAACTTTCAATCTTTTGCATGGCAAATTCTAGCAAGGAACCGGCAGAGATTACATGAAGTCTTGGAACCTCCTCATAAAAGTATCGTAACCATTGTATAGCCTTAGGTAATTCTTGAATTTCATCAATAAACAACAAGGTATCTTGTAGCTTATCTTGTGTAATATTATTCATTAGAAATAATGCATCCACAAAAATGTTCACATCATCATAGTCGTCAAAATATTTTCTATCAGAAACCTTTTCAAGATTCAATGAGATAAAGTGAATATAACTTTTTGCAAATTCTCTTACTAGTGTGGTCTTACCCACTTGTCTAGCTCCCCGCAATATCAACGGTTTCCTATTATTGCATGCTTTCCAGTTCTGTAGCTGAGCGATTACATACCTGTTAAATTTCATACTAAGAACTTTGTTGTACTAAAGTAAAGGTAATATACTTAACTTTATGTAACAAAGTAAGGGTTATTTTTGAATGTATTTGTAACAAAGTAAAGGTAAATTAACGCCAAGTATTGATTCTACCTCAAAATAAAAAAGAATATTCCTTAAATATAATCGACCTATTTTGTTATGAATCAGATGTTCGACACCCTTCTGCTCTCAGTAGTCATAATACAGGAAGCAGGACCAAGAAAAATCTATAAAATGTAGTATAGTATTCTTATTCTTTCTGGCCAATCCAACTTTCAATTTTATTTTCTAATAGAGTAAGCGGCATATTACCAGATTCGAGAATCTTGTTGTGAAACTCTCGAATGTCAAATACATTACCTAAAGTTTTTTCTGCTTTTTCTCTGAGTTCTTGGATTTTTAATTGACCAATTTTATACGACAAGGCTTGACCTGGATTGGCCATATAACGTTCAATCTCAGAGGTTATAAACTCTTCAGACTCAGCTTGATTTTCAAAACAATATGCAATAGCTTCTTCCCTTGTCCATCCTTTATGGTGAAGTCCCGTATCTACTACCAACCGAATCGCTCGATGTATCTCTGCACTCAACATACCAAAATACTGATAGGGATCTTCAAAAAGTCCTAATTCCTTTCCAAGAGATTCCGAATACAGAGCCCAACCTTCACCATAGACACTATACCAAGTGATACCCTTTCGAAATGAAGGAAGTTCAGGATTTTCTTGTTGTAAAGAAATTTGGAAATGATGACCAGGAATGGCTTCATGTAAATATAAACTCTCGTCAGAATAGACATTGTAATTTTCTACATCAGGTATTGGCACATAGAAAACTCCCGGTCTTTCTCCATCAGGAGTACCAGGAATATAATGAGCAGCTGCGGATTTTTCCCTAAAGGCCTCAACCCTCTTAACCTGAACAGAGGTTTTGGGAATTTTGTCAAAAAGCGATTCAACATTAGGCAATACCTTTTGATGTATAGCAACGAAATTTTGAATTACTTGATTTGGATGATCAAAGGGCTTCAACGCTTCATTGGTTCTTACATGCTCAAAGAAATCAACAAGCGTACCATCAAAATCTACCAGCTTCATAACCCCTTCCATTTCACCCCTGATTCGAGATACCTCACTCAATCCTAATTCGTGAATTTCATCAGCACTCAAGGAAGTGGTAGTGTAATACTTAATCGCATAATCATAGTACCCCTCCATACCAGGTAAATCATTATAACCACTACTGTCCCGTCCAGCATCGTAGTACTCAGTTGACATAAATTCATGTAGGTCTCTTATGACCGGATTGAGTTCATCTATAACTAGTTTATAATACTCTAATCCAAACTCATTCCAATCTTTTCTCTCAATTACTTCGGGTCTCTCTCCATATGCTTTCAAAAAAATATTTTCACTGGAACTATTAGTAGATAAAGATTCCAATTGTGGCAATACCTTTTTAATCAGTGATTTGGGTAGCACAATCCCCCTCTCTATTCCTTCTTTCATTTTGTTTTTAGCAGAAAGCAACCACTCCTTAAAATCATCTAATCGATTGTACCAATTCCAGTAGTCATCCAATGTACTTAATGGCTGTGCCCCACCACTAGCCAATTGACCAATTTCTAAATGCAAACTCCACATTTGATCTATCGGCATCAAATTCTTGTCAAACTCAAGTCTTTCTTGTTGAATATCTATTTCCCATTGCAAAATCTGTTTGCTCAATACTTGTTCGGGCGATAAATCATCTTCATCAAATCTTTTAAGTTTTCTATTGTAATCTGAATAGAACCTCTGTTCTTTTGTTTCAAATGATTTTGAAAGAAAATTTGGAAGACTATCATTATACCGATTATCACCCAAATAGGTGGCATTCAGCATATACAATTCAAGATTATCTTGGTAGTACTGTTCCAGTAGATTATCAAATCGTTTAGCAATCTTTTTTTTATTTTGACAACTGCTCAACACTAACGCAGATACAAATAGTATCAAAAAGTATTTATTCATTTTTCATTTTTTTGCTTGGTAAAATTACCTAATTCTTATTCCTTCGTCTTAGGGTTTGTTCAATTTGTACGAAATCCAATCCCCTTTTTTTTAACAAAATAAGCAAGTGAAACAGCAAATCAGCTACTTCATTGATAAGACGATCATCACTCTCAGATAGTGAGGCAATAACGGTTTCATTAGCTTCTTCACCAACTTTCTGAGCGATTGCTGATAATCCACGAACTCCTAATGATCTAACATAACTTTTTTGAGAATTTCCCTCTAATCGAGACTCAATAATCTTTTCTAATTGTGATATGAAACCGAAGGATAGAATATTTTCCTCATTCCAACACGTATCGTTTCCTTGATGGCACGTTGGTCCCACGGGATTGACCCGTATCAAAAGAGCATCTGAATCACAGTCTATCTTAATGTCTTTCAACGATAAAAAATGCCCACTTTCTTCTCCTTTTGTCCATAAGCGTTGCTTGCTTCTACTGTAGAATGTTACTTTTCCTGTTTTTATTGTTTCCTCAACGGCTTCCAAATTCATATAGCCTAACATGAGTACCCTTAGAGTATCCACATCTTGTATTATAGCCGGTACTAAACCACTAGGATTCTTATTGAAGTCGATGTTTTTTGTGTTGATTGAATTAGTTTGATTTTCCACTATGATGATATTGGATGAGTTTATGCATTATTGGGCCTGACAGATATCCCCTTTTCTAATAAAGCTTCTTTTAATATTGGTATAGGAATTTCATCATAATGAAATATGCTGGCTGCAAGCGCTGCATCAGCTTTTCCAATTGTAAAAGCATCTACAAAATGTTTAACACTACCGGCTCCTCCTGAGGCAATCACCGGGATATTGACTTGTCCGGAAATTTTAGCCAAAGCCTTATTAGCAAAACCTGATTTGGTTCCATCATGATCCATCGAAGTGAATAAGATTTCTCCAGCCCCTCTATCACACACTTGGTTGACCCAGTCAAATAAATCTATATCTGTTGGTACTTTTCCACCCACTAAATGGACCTTCCAGTTTCCTTCGATTTTTTTTGCATCTATTGCTATAACAATACACTGACTTCCAAAACGGCCAACCAAATCATCAATCAAATTAGGATTTTTAACAGCTGCTGAGTTAATAGAAACCTTATCTGCACCATTTATTAATAAAGATGAAACATCTTCAATCGAAGTGATTCCACCCCCAACTGTAAATGGAATGTCAATTTGTTCAGCTATCCTCAAAACAAGTTCAGCAAAAGTCTTTCTCTTTTCACTGGTGGCTGCAATGTCTAGAAATACCAGCTCATCTGCACCTTGTTGTGCATAACGATAGGCAAGATCGACAGGATCCCCAGCATCACGAAGCCCGACAAAATTGATTCCTTTAACCGTACGATTATCCTTTATGTCCAGACAAGGAATTATTCTTTTTGTTAACATCAATCTGTTTCAAGTATAAATTTTTCTAAGTCTTTAAGTGATATGGCCCCCTCATAAATTGCTTTTCCAACAATTGTTCCTTCCAGTCCCTTATCCTTGAGTTTATAAAGATTATCCATATGAGAAATCCCCCCTGAGGCAATGAGATTTATTTCAAATTTAGCCAGGATCTTCTCATAAGTTTCAAAATCAGGACCTCTAAGTGTTCCGTCATGTTCAATGTTTGTTACAATAAAGTAAACGGCACCCATATCAGACCATTTATTTATATAAGGAATCAGTTTATTTGTGGTTGATTCTGTCCATCCCTCAATAGCAATTTGGTCATTCTTAAAATCAGCACCTATTATTATTTTTTGATTTCCAAATTCGATTATCCATTGATTAACTATATCAGGTTGATTAACTGCAAGACTCCCTATGGTAACTTGATTAGCACCAGCCTCAATTGCCATCAAGAGGCTTTCTCGGCTTTTTATACCTCCCCCAAAATCAATTTGCAAGTTCGTTTTGGATGATAGTTTTTCTAGAATTTTATAGTTTACAATGTAGCCTTGCTTGGCCCCCTCAAGGTCCACAAGGTGAAGATAGTTCAATCCGTGATCCTCAAATTTCTTGGCAATTTCTAAAGGGTCCCTACTATAAACCTCCATGGTATTATACTCCCCCTTAGTCAGTCGAACACATTTACCCTCAATAATGTCAATAGCTGGAATAACTCGCATATTATAGGTTCAAAAAATTTAAAAGAAGCTTGCTGCCCAATTTTCCGCTTTTTTCAGGGTGAAATTGAACTCCATAAAAATTGTCTTCCTGAATCGCAGAGCTATAATCTAATCCATAATTTGATCTAGCAATTGTTTGTTTGATTATAGGTACATAATAACTGTGAACACTATACATATAATGTCCCTTAACAATTCCAGAAAACAATGCACCTTTTGTATTATTCAAAGTGTTCCATCCTATTTGAGGAATCTTATTATCCCTCGAAAATCGTTTTACCGTACAGTCCAATATACCAAGTCCATCAGTCTGTCCTTCTTCAGATTTGCGACACATCAATTGCATACCTAGACAGATTCCCAAAGTAGGTGCTTTAAGTTTTTTTACTACGAGATCTAGTCTTTTAATCTTTAGTCTTTCCATTGCATTTTTTGCTTCGCCAACTCCGGGGAAAAATACTTTTTTAGCATTTAAAATACGCTCTGGATCATCTGTTAGCACAGCTTCAAATCCCAGACGCTGAATGGCAAACTTTAAGCTTTGAATATTACCCACACCATAATCAACAATTGCAATTTCCATTTCTATAGAATTCCCTTAGTTGTAGGTAATTGAGGTGCGTATAGTTCTCGTCTTACAGCCATCTTAATAGCCTTTGCAAAAGCTTTGAAAATGGCCTCTATTTTATGATGTTCATTTTCTCCTTCTGCTTTGATGTTTAGATTGGCTTTTGCACCATCACAAAATGATTTAAAAAAATGTTTGAACATTTCTGTGGGCATTTGACCGATTTTTTCTCTTTTGAATTCTACATCCCAAACCAACCAGCTTCTTCCTCCAAAATCTAGAGCTACCTGAGCCAATGCATCGTCCATTGGTAAATAAAAGCCATATCTCTCAATACCCATTTTATTTCCAAGAGATTTCAAAAATGATTCACCCAAAACAATTGCGGTATCCTCAATAGTATGGTGTTCATCTATATGTAAGTCTCCTATTACTCTAAGTTCAAAGTCAATTCCTCCGTGTCTTGCAAGTTGTGTTAACATATGATCAAAAAAACCAATACCAGTATCAACCTTACATTGGCCTACTCCATCAAGTTTTAATTTTAAATGAATATTGGTTTCAGAGGTAATGCGAGACACGATAACTGAACGTTCAATTGATTTCAGATATTCAAAAATGTGTTTCCAATTCTGAGTTGTCAACGAAATTACATTTTCAAAATTCTTAAGATTGGTCTCTTGTTGTCCTAGTTGAGGGTTATTATTTAGAAAAATCCCCTTGGCTCCTAAATTATAAGCTAGCTCCATATCGGTATAACGATCTCCAATGACAAGAGAATGACTCAAATTATATGATGCATTTTCAATATATTTTGTCAGCATACCAACACCTGGCTTACGTGTGTTTAGTTTGTCCTGAGGATATGAACGATCGATAAATATTTCTGAAAAATGGACTTCTTGGCTTTCAAGAGTTCTGACTATAAAATTTTGGATTGGCCAAAAATTTTCTTCGGGATGCTCTTTTGTACCTAGACCATCTTGATTGGTAACCATCACCAATTCATAGTCTAATTGGGAAACAATTAGAGGAAGATACTGAAGCACACCGGGATAGAATTCCAACTTAGACCAACGATCAACTTGTTGGTCACCTGGTTCTTTAATCAAGGTCCCATCTCTATCAACAAATAACACTTTTTTCATTGGTTTTCAATGGCTTTTAAAGATTCGATTAAGAATTCATTTTCTTTTTTAAGTCCGATAGTTATTCGAAGAGTGTTTTCACAGTGAAGATAACCTGATATATTTCTGACGACGATTCCATTTGAAATAAGTTTTCTATAAAGCTTGTTTGAATCAATCACTTTTATAAGAATAAAGTTTGCATCACTTGGATAGGTTTTAACAACAAAATCGAAGTTTGATAACTCTTGCATTAGCCATTGTCTCTGTTTTATTATTTCGGTTACTTCATAATTTATTTCATCGGTATTTTTCAATCTAGAAATAGCTGTTTCTTGATTAGAAGTGCTGACATTAAATGGTGGCTTTACCTTATTGAGAATAGTGATGATTTCAGGATTAGCAAAGCCAATACCAATTCGAGCGCTGGCCAATCCCTTTCCTTTAGAAAGTGTTCTAACGACTATCAATCTTGAAAAATCTTCTAGAAAATGTTTAAAAGAAGGTTGCTCGGTAAAGTCAATATAAGCTTCATCAATCACAACTAATCCTTTAGAGTAATTTAATATCTGTTTGATATCTACAATGTTAAAGCTATTTCCTGTAGGATTATTTGGAGAGGTAATGAAAATAATTTTAGGGTTTTTATCTGCAATTTGATTCAATATTGAGGTTGTATCTAGCTGAAAAAACTCTTTGGTTAACGGTACTGAGATGTTTTGAATTTCGTGTGTTTGAGCAATTATTTGAAATAGTGAAAACGTTGGGGGCATGGTCAATACGCTGTCTTGTCTTGGTATGCAAAAGGCTGTGCATATCAGTTGAATAATTTCTCCGCTTCCGTTTCCAATAAATATTTGTTCTGGAGAAACATTTTCTATATGTGCAATAATGTTTTTTAATCTTGTCTGCAGGGGGTCGGGGTATCGATTGAATTTTCCATATGGATTTTCGTTTGCATCCAAAAATAGCATTGAATTTTTTGTTCTAACGAATTCGTGTCTTGCAGATTTATATGGTTTTAGGTCAATTATATTCGGGCGGACCAGACTTTGAATTTCTTTTGATATCATTTCATCATATAGTTTTATTCAGTTGTTTTAGACGAATTGATACGGCATTTTTGTGGGCATCAAGTCCTTCGGCAAGAGCAAGTTTTTCAACATATGGCCCTATTTCGACAAGTCCCATAGGAGATAATGTTTGAAAGGTAATCGATTTTTTAAAACTATCCACTGTTACACCGCTGTATTGTACTGCACTGCCATTTGTTGGTAAAGTATGATTAGTCCCCGAGGCATAATCACCTACGCTTTCAGGAGAATAATTGCCGATAAATACTGATCCTGCGTTTTTGATTTTTAAGGAGACTTCATCTGAATTTTGTGTTACAAGAATCAAATGCTCTGGGGCATAGGCATTTGAAAAATCAATGGCTTGATTTACATCTTCAAACCATATCGCTCTGCCAAACTTAATCGACTTTTTAATAATGTGTTTTCGACTGAGGGATGGAATTTGGAGTTCAACTTCTTTTAATACTTTATTTATTAATTCTTTAGAAGTAGAAACTAAAATAACTTGACTATCTGTTCCATGTTCAGCTTGAGCTAAAAGATCGGATGCCACAAATTCAGGTGTTGCGCTATCATCTGCCAAAATCAGTACTTCACTTGGGCCGGCTGGAAGATCTATGGGTATTTGATAATTCTGCAAGTATTGCTTGGCAGCAGTTACATATTGATTACCTGGACCGAATACTTTATGGACTTTTGGCACTGATTCAGTGCCTATTCCAAAAGCTGCAATAGCTTGAATTCCTCCGATTTTAAAAACCCTATCTACTTTACATATTTTAGAAGTATAGAGAAGAACATCTGAAAGGACACCATCTTTATTTGGTGGAGAGCAGATAATAATTTCTTTACACCCAGCTAATTTTGCTGGAATGGCTAGCATCAATATACTGGAAAATAGAGGAGCTGTTCCCCCGGGTATATATATCCCTACTTTTTCAATTGGGTGTTTTTCTAACCAGCATTTCACGCCAATTGAGGTTTCTACTTTTTGGTCATCATTTTCGTTTAATTGTGATCTATGGAATTTAGTAATGTTGGTTTTCGCTAGTGAAATGGCTTGTTTTAATTGGGGACTTACTTTTTCTTCTGATGCACGGATAACTTCTTTTGAAACTTCAAATTCGTTTAGTTGCACACCATCAAATTTATTGGTATATTTTATTACGGCCTGATTCCCGAACTGTTCAACATCAGTAAATACTTTTTGGACTGTGTCATGTAAATCCTCACAGTTAAACAATGGGCGTTTGATGAGCTTATTCCAAAGATCAACCGGCGGATTTTCATATAATTTCATCACCGAACCATTTTTTCAATAGGAGAAATTAGAATATCTTCTGCTCCAGCTTCTTTTAATTTATAAATTACATCCCAAAAATCAACTTCATCAATTACCGAGTGAAGGGAGCTCCATCCTTTTTTTAATAATGGTAAAACTGTAGGACTTTTCAACACTGGAAGTAATGAGCTTACTTGTTCAATCTTTTCATTGGGGACATTGAATAAGATATATCGATAACGATTGGCCAATAAGACAGTTTGAATCCTAAAGTTTAGTTTTTCAACAAGTTGTTTCTTTTCGTCTGGTAATTCTGGAGATTTTATCAGAACAGCCTCGGATTTCAATATAGTAACAACTTCTTTTAAATTATTCATGTATAGAGTATTTCCACTTGAAACAATATCAAATATGGCATCAGATAGTCCAATATTTGGAGATATTTCTACTGATCCATTGATTTTATGTAGTTGAGCAGAGATTCCATTTTTTTTTAAGAATTTTTTCAGGGTGTTTGGATATGATGTAGCAATCCTTGTTCCTTGTAAATCTTGGATTGAATTAAATTTTTTTGATTTAGGAATTGCAAGTGATACCCTACATTTAGCAAAACCTAGGTGATTGACAATTTCTACATTGAATGCTTTTTCTTCAATTAGATTACTTCCGATAATCCCAAGGTCAACTACCCCATCTTCCACATATTTGGGGATATCGTTACTTCTAAGGTAATAAGCATATAGGGGAAAATCTTGAGATTTTACTTTTAACTGGTTTTTACCACTAATGAGATTGATCCCACATTTTTTTAACAAATTGAGCGAACCTTCATGTAGCCGACCTGATTTTTGTATTGCTATATTGATCATGTTTTAAAAATAAAAAACCCGCTAGTTATCAAGCGGGAATCCAATTGCTATTTACATTATAGTGTTAGACATACCAACCGCTTGATGATTTGAAATCAGTATGATGTGAAATAATTTTTCTCATCTGGTGCAAAGGTAAACAGATTTCTTTATTAACTGTATGCTCAACAAACAGAAACGTGTATTGATTTCCGACGATATCAAGCTGTGGGTAAGTATCAACACTATTATTAATCACTTTGGTTTTGAAGGTGTTATTCAGATATCCAGATTCTACTCGCAAGTATGTCAAAAGTCACATTCTAGTATTGATAATCAATCACTTATAAATCTAGCCACTACAACAAATCCCTCATAGTTGAACCATTTTGGTTGGTTCATCTACATTTAAAAGGTGGAAGTTTTTCACTAGCCAATTCTATAGGACTATACTGGGCGAAGCTACCACAAGATGTTACCTTGTCAACCTTCCAGTCGCTTAGGTCATGGGTGAAAGCTCTTGCAGATGAAAACATTACATCCATATTGGTCACGCTACTGACATCCCAATCACCTATGTCTTGATTGAATAAGACAGCAAGAGCAAACATTGCTTCCATATCGGTTACGTTACTAACGTCCCAATCACCTATATCTTGATTGAATTTGGGGGCTCTAAAAAACATTGAACCCATATTGGTTACGCTACTAACGGTCCAACCACCTATGTCCTGATTAAAGGAGCTAGTACTTGAAAACATTGATTTCATATTGGTTACGCTACTAACGTCCCAATTACCTATGTCTTGATTAAAGGAGCTAGCCCTCCAAAACAATTCTTGCATTTCAGTCACATTGCTAACATCCCAACCACCTATGTCCTGATTGAAGGAGCTAGCGCTCCTAAACATTCCTAACATATTTGTCACATTACTTACATTCCATTTATCTAGTGGCTGGTCAAATGCACTTACATTAGAAAACATCAGACTCATATCTGTTACATTACTTACATTCCATTTATTTAGTGGCTGATCAAATGCACTTGCATTAGAAAACATTGAAGACATGTTGGTTACGTTGTCAACTTCCCAGGAACTAATATCTTGATTAAATAAACTAGCATCCAAAAACAAACCCTCCATACTAGTCACATTGCTAACATCCCAAGAACCAATATCTTGGTTGAACTTTGGTGCAATTGAAAAGACTCTTGTTAAATCTGTAATAAAAGTAGTACATACATATCTTAAATCACGTTCATAATTTAAAAAACTATTTAAAATACTACGATCAATAATGTAATACCCTTGAGATGTTTGGTCTTTTGGATCAATTAATACTTTTTGACCAATTAAGGATCTTGCACATGGGCGTGCTTTAATAATTCCATTATCATCATATAAGGGGTATTCACAACTTTCAAAGGTTACGCTGATAGAACAATCTTTGGTTGCTGTGAAGGTTGCCGGATTAGTGAATATGTCAAACGTTCCACAATTTCCAGTCCATCCAGTTATTACATAACCTGTACTGGGTGTGGCGGTGATACTTACAGATTCTCCATGTTTTACAGTTAGATTTTCTGTGATTGTTCCACCTGTACTAGCAGATGTGGTGATGGTATAGGATTTCTTTTCAAAGGCTACACTGATAGCACAACTCTTCGAAGCGGTGAAGGTTGCAGGATTCGTGGATTCAGTAAAGGTTCCACATGTTCCTCCCCAGGATGCTATTTGATAACTTGTACTTGGTGTAGCAGTGATACTCACCGATTCTCCATGTTCGGCAGATTGATTGTCGGTGATAGTTCCACCGGTGCCTGCCGTTGTGGTAATGGAATAGGATACCTTTTCAAAGGTTACACTAATAGAACAACTCTTCGAAGCAGTAAAGGTTGCAGGATTCGTGGATTCAGTAAAGGTTCCACATGTTCCTCCCCAGGATGCTATTTGATAACCTGTACTTGGTGTAGCAGTGATACTCACCGATTCTCCATGTTTGGCAGATTGATTGTCGGTGATGGATCCCCCAGTGCCTGCCGTTGTGCTAATCGTATAGGATACTTTTTCAAAGGTTACACTAATAGAGCAATCTTTGGTTGCCGTGAAGGTTGCAGGATTCGTGGATTGACTAAAGGTCCCACAAGTTCCTGACCAGGATGCTATTTGATAGCCTGTAGTGGGTGTTGCAGTGATACTCACTGATTCGCCATGCTCAACCGATTGATTTCCAGTGATAGTTCCACCTGAGCCTGCATCGGTGGTAATCATATAAGAAACCTTTTCAAAGGCTACATTGATTGTACAATCTTTGGTTGCTGTGAAGGTTGCAGGATTCGTGGATTGACTAAAGGTCCCACAGGTTCCAGTCCATCCACTTATTTGATAGCCTGTAGTGGGTGTTGCAGTGATACTCACTGATTCGCCATGCTCAACCGATTGATTTCCAGTGATAGTTCCACCTGTGCCTGCATCGGTGGTAATCATATAAGAAACCTTTTCAAAGGCTACATTGATTGTACAATCTTTGGTTGCTGTGAAGGTTGCTGGATTCGTGGATTGACTAAAGGTCCCACAAGTTCCAGTCCATCCACTTATTTGATAGCCTGTAGTGGGTGTGGCAGTGATGCTCACTGATTCGCCATGCTCAGCCGATTGACTTCCAGTGATAGTTCCACCGGTGCCTGCATCGGTGGTGATGGAATAAGATACTTTTTCAAAGGTTACACTAATAGAGCAATCTTTGGTTGCCGTGAAGGTTGCAGGATTCGTGGATTGACTAAAGGTCCCACAGGTTCCAGTCCATCCACTTATTTGATAGCCTGTAGTGGGTGTGGCAGTGATCCTGACGGTTGCACCATGTTCGGCAGATTGATTTCCAATGATAGTTCCACCGGTACCTGCATTGGTGGTAATCGTATAAGATACCTTTTCAAAGGCTACATTGATTGTACAATCTTTGGTGGCGGTAATGGAAACTGGATTGGTACTCTTGGCATAAGTTCCACAGGTTCCAGTCCATCCACTTATTTGATAGCCTGTATTGGCTGTGGCGGTGATCCTGACGTTTGTACCATGTTCAGCAGATTGATTGTCGGTGATGGATCCCCCAGTGCCTGCCGTTGTGGTAATCGTATAAGATACCTTTTCAAAGGTTACACTAATAGAACAACTCTTCGAAGCAGTAAAGGTTGCAGGATTCATGGATTCAGTAAAGGTTCCACATGTTCCTCCCCAGGATGCTATTTGATAACCTGTACTTGGTGTAGCAGTGATACTCACCGATTCTCCATGTTCGGCAGATTGATTGTCGGTGATGGATCCCCCAGTGCCTGCCGTTGTGGTAATCGTATAAGATACCTTTTCAAAGGTTACACTAATAGAACAATCTTTGGTTGCCGTGAAGGTTGCAGGATTCATGGATTCAGTAAAGGTTCCACATGTTCCTCCCCAGGATGCTATTTGATAACCTATACTTGGTGTAGCAGTGATGCTTACTGATCCTCCATGTTGTACAGATTGATTTCCAGTGATAGTTCCACCTGTGCCTGCATTGGTGGTTATGCTATAGGATACCTTTTCAAAGGCTACACTAATAGAACAATCTTTTGTGGCGGTAATGGAAACCGGATTGGCAGTCTTGGCATAAGTGCCACAAGTTCCTCCCCAGGATTGTACTTGATAACCCGTACTTGGTGTAGCAGTGATGCTTACCGATTCTCCATGTTTTACAGATTGATTTCCAGTGATAGTTCCACCTGTGCCTGCATTGGTGCTAATCGTATAGGATACCTTTTCAAAGGCTACACTGATAGAACAATCTTTTGTGGCGGTAATAGAAACAGGATTGGCAGTCTTGGCATAGGTTCCACAAGTTCCTGACCAGGATGCTATTTGATAACCTGTACTGGGTGTAGCAGTGATACTTACCGATTCCTGATATTTTGCAGATTGATTTCCAGTGATAGTTCCGCCTGTGCCTGCATTGGTGCTAATCGTATAGGATACCTTTTCAAAGGCTACACTAATAGTACAACTTTGGGTTGGGGTAAAGGATACTGGATTGGTGTTTTTGTTATAGGTTCCACAAGTTCCTCCCCAGGATTGTACTTGATAACCTGTACTTGGTGTGGCAGTTATGCTCACAGATTCACCCTGTTCAACAGTTTGATTTTCAGTGATGCTTCCACCTGTACCTGCACTCGTAGTTACAGTATATGAAACATCACCTGAATTATCTACAGGAGGAGAATTATTATCGGCTTCAAAAGATACACTAATAGAACAATCTTTTGTGGCGGTAATAGAAATAGGATTGGTAGTCTTGGCATAGGTTCCACAAGTTCCTGACCAGGATGCTATTTGATAGCCTGTACTTGGTGTAGCAGTGATGCTTACCGATTCTCCATGTTTTACAGATTGATTTCCAGTGATGTCTCCACCGGTGCCTGCATTGGTGGTAATCGTATAAGATACTTTTTCAAAGGCTACATTGATTGAACAATCTTTGGTTGCGGTAATAGAAACAGGATTGGTAGTCTTGGCATAGGTTCCACAAGTTCCTGACCAGGATGCTATTTGATAACCCGTACTGGGTGTAGCAGTGATACTTACCGATTCCTGATATTTTGCAGATTGATTTCCAGTGATAGTTCCACCGGTGCCTGCATTGGTGGTGATGGTATAGGATAACTTTTCAAAGGCTACACTGATGGAGCAATCTTTGGTTGCTGTGAAAATTGCTGGATTGATAGATTTGTCAAAGCTTCCACAGGTTCCTGACCAGGATGCTATTTGATAACCTGTACTTGGTGTAGCTGTGATACTCACCGATTCTCCATGTTGTACAGATTGATTTCCAGTGATGGTACCACCTGTACCTGCATTGGTGGAAATCGTATAAGATACCTTTTCAAAGGCTACATTGATTGTACAATCTTTGGTTGCCGTGAAGGTTGCTGGATTCGTGGATTGACTAAAGGTACCACAGGTTCCTGACCATCCACTTATTTGATAGCCTGTATTGGGTGTGGCAGTGATCCTGACGGTTGTACCATGTTCGGCAGATTGATTTCCAGTGATAGTTCCGCCTGTACCTGCCGTTGTAGTGATGGAATAGGATACTTTTTCAAAGGTCACACTAATAGAGCAATCTTTAGTTGCTGTGAAGGTCGCTGGATTCGTGGATTGACTAAAGGTACCACAGGTTCCAGTCCATCCACTTATTTGGTAGCCTGTATTGGCTGTGGCGGTTATCCTGACGGTTGTACCATGCTCGGCAGTTTGATTTTGGGTAATGGATCCTCCAGTTCCTGCCGTTGTAGTGATGGAATAGGATACTTTTTCAAAGGTTACACTAATAGAGCAATCTTTGGTTGCTGTGAAGGTTGCAGGATTCGTGGATTTAGTAAAGGTCCCACAGGTTCCAGTCCATCCACTTATTTGATAGCCTGTATTGGCTGTGGCGGTTATCCTGACGGTTGTGCCATGTTCGGTAGATTGATTTCCAGTGATAGATCCACCGGTGCCTGCATTGGTGGTAATCGTATAGGATACCTTTTCAAAGGCCACACTAATAGTACAACTTTGGGTTGGGGTAAAGGAAACTGGATTGGTGTTTTTGTTATAGGTTCCACAAGTTCCTCCCCACGATTGTACTTGATAACCTGTACTTGGTGTGGCAGTTATGCTCACAGATTCACCCTGTTCAACAGTTTGATTTTCAGTGATGCTCCCACCCGTACCTGCACTCGTAGTTATAGCATATGAAACATCACCTGAATTATCTACAGGAGGAGAATTATTATCGGTCTCAAAAGATACACTAATAGAACAATCTTTTGTGGCGGTAATGGAAACTGGATTGGTAGTCTTGGCATAAGTTCCACAAGTTCCTGACCAGGATGCTATTTGATAACCTGTACTTGGTGTGGCAGTGATGCTTACCGATTCTCCATGTTTTACAGATTGATTTCCAGTGATAGTTCCGCCGGTACCTGCATTGGTGGTAATCGTATAGGATACCTTTTCAAAGGCCACACTAATAGTACAACTTTGGGTTGGGGTAATGGAAACTGGATTGGTAGTCTTGGCATAGGTTCCACAAGTTCCTGACCAGGATGCTATTTGATAGCCTGTACTTGGTGTAGCAGTGATGCTTACCGATTCTCCATGTTTTACAGATTGATTTCCAGTGATAGTTCCGCCGGTACCTGCATTGGTGGTAATCGTATAAGATACTTTTTCAAAGGTTACACTAATAGAGCAATCTTTGGTTGCTGTGAAGGTTGCAGGATTCGTGGATTGACTAAAGGTCCCACAGGTTCCAGTCCATCCACTTATTTGATAGCCTGTACTTGGTGTAGCAGTGATGCTTACCGATTCTCCATGTTTTACAGATTGATTTCCAGTGATAGTTCCGCCGGTACCTGCATTGGTGGTAATCGTATAAGATACCTTTTCAAAGGCCACACTAATAGTACAACTTTGGGTTGGGGTAAAGGATACTGGATTGGTGTTTTTGTTATAGCTTCCACAAGTTCCTCCCCAGGATTGTACTTGATAACCTGTACTTGGGGTGGCAGTTATGCTCACAGATTCACCCTGTTCAACAGTTTGATTTTCAGTGATGCTCCCACCCATACCTGCACTCGTAGTTATAGTATATGAAACATCACCTGAATTATCTACAGGAGGAGAATTATTATCGGTCTCAAAAGATACACTAATAGAACAATCTTTTGTGGCGGTAATGGAAACTGGATTGGTAGTCTTGGCATAGGTTCCACAAGTTCCTCCCCACGATTGTATTTGATAACCCGTACTTGGTGTAGCAGTGATGCTTACCGATTCTCCATGTTTTACAGATTGATTTCCAGTGATGTCTCCACCGGTGCCTGCATTGGTGGTAATCGTATAAGATACTTTTTCAAAGGCTACACTGATTGAACAATCTTTGGTTGCGGTAATAGAAACAGGATTGGTAGTCTTGGCATAGGTTCCACAAGTTCCTGACCAGGATGCTATTTGATAACCCGTACTTGGTGTAGCAGTGATGCTTACCGATTCTCCATGTTTTACAGATTGATTTCCAGTGATAGATCCACCGGTGCCTGCATTGGTGGTAATCGTATAAGATACCTTTTCAAAAGCTACACTGATTGAGCAATCTTTGGTAGCAGTAATAGAAACTGGATTGGTGTTTTTATTATAGGTTCCACAAGTTCCTCCCCACGATTGTACTTGATAACCAGTACTTGATGTAGCAGAGATGCTTACCGATTCACCATGTTTTACAGATTGATTTCCAGTGATAGATCCACCGGTGCCTGCATTGGTGGTAATCGTATAAGATACCTTTTCAAAAGCTACACTGATTGAACAATCTTTGGTAGCAGTAATGGAAACCGGATTGGCACTCTTGGCATAAGTACCACAAGTTCCTCCCCAGGATTGTACTTGATAACCCGTACTTGGTGTAGCAGTGATGCTTACCGATTCTCCATGTTTTACAGATTGATTCCCAGTGATAGTTCCGCCGGTGCCTGCATTCGTGGTAATCGTATAAGATACCTTTTCAAAGGCCACACTAATAGTACAACTTTGGGTTGGGGTAAAGGAGACGGGATTGGTGTTTTTGTTATAGGTTCCACAAGTTCCTCCCCAGGATTGTACTTGATAACCCGTACTTGGTGTAGCAGTTATACTAACTGATTCACCTTGTTCAACAGTTTGATTTTCAGTGATGCTTCCACCTGTACCTGCACTGGTAGTTATAGTATATGAAACATCACCTGAATTATCTATAGGAGGAGAATTATTATCGGTTTCAAAGGATACACTAATTGTACAATCTTTGGTAGCGGTAATGGAGACGGGATTGGTGTTTTTGTTATAGGTTCCACAAGTTCCTCCCCACGATTGTATTTGATAACCCGTACTTGGTGTAGCAGTGATGCTTACCGATTCTCCATGTTTTACAGATTGATTTCCAGTGATGGTACCACCTGTACCTGCATTGGTGGTAATCGTATAAGATACTTTTTCAAAGGCTACACTGATTGAACAATCTTTGGTGGCGGTAATAGAAACTGGATTGGTAGTCTTGGCATAGGTTCCACAAGTTCCTGACCAGGATGCTATTTGATAACCCGTACTTGGTGTAGCAGTGATGCTTACCGATTCTCCATGTTTTACAGATTGATTTCCAGTTATGGATCCACCTGTACCTGCATTTGTAGTAATCGTATAGGATACCTTATGAAAGGCGACACTAATAGAACAACTTTGGGTTGGGGTAATAGAAACTGGATTGGTGTTTTTGTTATAGGTTCCACAAGTTCCTCCCCACGATTGTACTTGATAACCCGTACTCGGGGTGGCAGTTATGCTCACTGAGTCACCCTGGTTAACAGTTTTATTTCCAGTAATGTTCCCGCCCGTTCCAGCACTAGTGGTTATACTGTAAGTTATGGTAGTGCTTTCGAGGGGAGGATCATTGGTCGGATCACCATTGTCATTGTCCGGATTGTTCGGATCACCATTGTCATTGTCCGGATTGTTCGGATCACCATTGTCATTGTCCGGATTGTTCGGATCACCATTGTCATTGTCCGGATTGTTCGGATCACCATTGTCATTGTCCGGATTGCTCGGATCACCATTGTCATTGTCCGGATTGTTCGGATCACCATTGTCATTGTCCGGATTGCTCGGATCACCATTGTCATTGTCCGGATTGCTCGGATCACCATTGTCATTGTCCGGATTGCTCGGATCACCATTGTCATTGTCCGGATTGTTCGGATCACCATTGTCATTGTCCGGATTGCTCGGATCACCATTGTCATTGTCCGGATTGTTCGGATCACCATTGTCATTGTCCGGATTGTTCGGATCACCATTGTCATTGTCCGGATTGTTCGGATCACCATTGTCATTGTCCGGATTGTTCGGATCCCCATTGTCATTGTCCGGATTGTTCGGATCCCCATTGTCATTGTCCGGATTGTTCGGATCCCCATTTTCATTGTCCGGATTGGTCGGATCCCCATTTTCATTGTCCGGATTGGTCGGATCCCCATTTTCATTGTCCGGATTGGTCGGATCCCCATTTTCATTGTCCGGATTGGTCGGATCCCCATCATCATTATCTTCAACACTAGAAATGTAATCTACAATGTCAGCAAAAACAGCTTTTAGTTGACAGTTTCCTTTTGCTAAAAACTGAGCATTAGTGTCATAAGGCCTTGGAGAACATCCTGCACCCTTTACATCCCACTCAACAAAGAAAAAATCAGGGTCAGGCTTAGCCTGAATTGACACTGTTTCACCATGATTAACCTTAAATTCTCCTCTAGGTGAAACACTTCCGCCGGTCTCAGCATCAGCAACAATAGTGTATGCCAATTCTTCAAAAACGGCCTCAATACTACAATTACCCTCTACCGTTAGGGTTTGAATCGGATCAAGAAGAGAGTCAAGTTGTGGGCAATCCAATTCTTCAGACGGATTCCATCGGACAAATTTAAAACCCCTTTCTGGATTTGCTTTAATGGTAACTTTCTCACCAGAATTAACCACAGGGTCGCTTGTCTCTAACTCAACATCCTCCCTAGTTTTGATTACTGAACCGCCTTCATTTACAGTAACAGAAAATGTATACGGTATTTTTTCAAAAATAATCCTAATGTTACAATCTCTAACTGCAGTAAAGGAAATGTTCAATTCATCTGAACTAAAGTTACCGCAATCACCAGACCATTGTTTTAATTTATAATGCTTCTCAGGCTTGGCAGTAATATCAACCTGGTCACCATGTTCTACTTCTTGTGTTTGTATGACTTCCCCACTATCAGTGATAAAGGTAGTGGTAATTGTTCGTGGCGATTTTAAAAAAATAGCAACAAGACTGCAATTCCCAATGACATCAAATTCAGCAATAGGATTAGAAGCATCCTTTAGGGTTGGACAACCCGATTCTTCCATAATCTTCCAACTACCAAATACATATCCTTCTTGTGGCTTTGCTGCGATGCTAACCTTTTGATTATATTTTCTCAATACCTTACTTTCACTCACAGAACCACCCTCATAGGTCTCTGCAGTGACTATATAAGGAATCATTTCAAAAACTGCAACTATAAAGCAGTGATCAGTAACGTTTAAACTTATTGAAAGACTATTATTATCAAATGTACCACAGTCGCCTTTCCATTCCTTTAACCTATAGTGTACATCAGGGGTTGCTGTAATAGAGACTGACCGTCCACTTTTTATATTTTCTTGACTATCTGTTATTTTCCCATTTCCAACGACAGATGTCAAAACGTTTAGCTCAATAGGAGGAGAAACAGGAGCGAGGGGCCCTGCAAATACGTTTGGAGGTGTAACTACATCTTTAGAACATGAGTTAATGATGAAAATCACCGCAAAAATCAACAATACTCTGCTAATGATTTTAATTAAACAAGAATGTCTATGCATAACTAGTTTCACAAAATCCAGTATTACTGGGTGATTTACATTTAAAAGTTGATGCTATCTTTACCATTAATTGTCTATCTTCCAAACATATTAAAGCAAAAGGTAATGTCATTATAATCATAACCGACTTATTTTCTTCCTTTTCATATACTGATAAAATCTTCAGGTGTATGCCAAGATTAAAAAATATGCTGATGATGAACTTTCTCTACGTCCCTCATTCTGGCGACCTGAGAACCAAAAATGCGATGCAAACCACCATGGTCTGTTCCAATCTCCTACGCTTCTTACTAATCTGGCTATCCCTTTCTGCTTCTTTGTCAGTTGTTTAAATACCCCCCCCCATTTCTTAATCAAAAACATTCTGCCTATATCTTCCAGCAACTGATCATCTTTTTTAGACTTATACCCTTTGTCCCCCATGACCACTGTAAACTCATCTTCTGGCTCTGAGACAGATTTCAAAACCTTCTCCATGTCCATTAAACTCTTCAACCCCTGGATATCATGCTTATTAGCAAGTGCGGTATGTACACCCAGAATCAAGACATCATCATTCGTTGCTATATGCCTCTTGTAGTCAAAGTTAGAATACCAGCCAAAGCGAAGCGAAAGAAAACAAAGCCCACGTACTATCAAAGGTTGGCATGATGAAAGAGATGGTCCTAGTTTCATGTGGTTCGAAAAAACCCCTCGGTCTTGTAGTTAAAGGATTTGGTATGTATAGTCTTCCGAAAATACGAAATTAAACTATACAAGTACATGCAGCTGTCAATTGAATTCATAAATTCATTAATAACCTTTTCTAATGCTATTTTCGAAGTACTTAGTACAAAGGCCTCATATAAATAAGTGAGAAATCTCACAACAATTCTATTCACTATTACAACTTATAATGAACTTAGGAGGAGTGAAAATTGTATCTGAAGAAGTAAATAAGCGACAATCAACGACATTCTTCACATTCCATTCACTAAGGTCATATCTAAACGCATTGGCATTCCAAAACATTGAATACATATTGATTACATTCGATACATCCCAAGAACTAATGTCTTGATTAAAAAGAGACGCATCTTTAAATAACCACCTCATGTCCATTACACTACTGACATCCCAAGAACCAATATCTTGATTAAATAAAATTGCCTCACTAAACATTTGTTTCATGTTGGTCACGCTGCCAACATCCCAAGAACCAATATCTTGATTAAATACACGACAACCGTTAAACATTGCCTCCATGTTTTCTACATTACTGACATCCCAAGAACTAATGTCCTGGTTAAATAAAGTACCCGTAAACATTGCCTCCATGTTTGTAGCACTGCTAACATCCCAAGAACTTATTGCCTGGTTGAATGATATAGCTTGATAAAACATGAAACCAAAATTTGCTACGCTACTCACGTTCCAGGTACTTATATCTTGATTGAATGAAGTTGCATTTTGAAACATCCCATACATTGTAAACACATTACCCACATTCCAAGAGCCTATATCTATATTAAAAGAAATGGCATCACTAAACATCTGTCTCATGTCTGTTACATTACCGACACTCCAGGAACCAATGTCTTGATTAAAAACAGCAGCATTGTAAAACATTGATCGCATCCTAGTTACATTGCTCACATCCCAAGAACCAATATTTTGATTAAATGCTTCAGCATCAAAAAATGCCCATCCCATGTCCCTAACATTACTCACGTTCCACGAACTGATGTCTTGATTAAACCTTTGAGCATTATTGAACATCGAACGCATACTAATTACTCTAGTCAAATCCCAATTAGCAATATCCTGATTAAAAGATTCGGCATTTCGAAACATTTGACGCATCGTCGTTACATTACTAGTGTTCCAATTACCAACATCTTGATTAAAAGAGCTAGCTCCAAAAAACATGGATTGCATATTGGTAACATTGCTGACATCCCACATACCAATATCTTGATTAAAACTACTTGCATTATAAAACATTGACTGCATCGTTGTAACATTGCTGACATCCCAAGAAGAAATGTCCTGATTAAAATTCGGCTTCTCACTTATCAGTTCACTCATATCTTCGACGAAAGTAGTACATAGGTTTTCTACGTTTTGCCCTTCATCTACAAGATTTCTCAATGTGTCGTCATCTACGATTATATACTCAACTCTGCCCCTTGAATCCTTATAGTCTATCCAACCTTCTCTTTCAGTTAGGGATGTAGCAAAATCTAACAATTCTTTCTTTACTTTCACAGTGATTCCATTATCATCCAAGTACAGAGGATTAGAGGGAATATCAGAGTTTTCTAACCCTGAATCTGTATTTAAAGAAAATGATGCTTCCAGCTGACAGTTCCCCTCTGCTATGAACTCAATAGTTGAAACAGAATTATCTAACTTCTGTGGACATCCCAAGCCTGATATGCTCCACTGATCAAAGACATAACCAATATTGGATTCAGCCGTGATTATGATACTTTCTCCCTCTTTAGCTAATATCATTTCCGGACTAACCACTCCCCCGGTCTTAGCAGTAGCCATTATAGTGTATTGTACTTCTTCAAAAAGGGCTTCAAAACCACAATTTCCTTCTACTGTTAAGGTTATGATTGGGTCAAAAAGAGATTCTACTATCGAACAAATGGAATCTTCAGATGGCCTCCATTGAACAAATCTAAAACCCCTGTCCGGTTTGGCTTCTATAGTGACTTTCTCTCCAACGGTCTTGATGAGTTCACTTGTTTCTGACACAGAACCCCCTTCCAATGCATTTACTGAAACGGTATAAGGTATTTTTTCGAATACAACCCTAAGATCACAATCTTTTATAGCTGTAAAGGAAATGGTTGATTCATCCGAACTAAAATCACCACAATCACCAGACCATTGTTTTAATTTATAATGCTTCTCAGGGCTGGCGGTAATATCAACCTGGTCCCCATGTTCTACTTCTTGTGTTTGTATGACTTCGCCACTATCAGTGATAAAGGTGGTGGTAATCGTTCGTGGGGATTTCAAAAAAATAGCAATAAGACTGCAATCCCCAATGACATAAAATTCAGCAATTGGATTAGAAGCATCCCTTAGGGTTGGACAGCTCGATTCTTCCGCTGTTTTCCAACTACCAAATACATAACCCTCTTGTGGCTTTGCTACGATGCTAACCTTTTGATTATAATTTTTCAATACCCTACTTTCACTCACAGAACCACCCTCATAGGTCTCGGCAATGATTACATATGGAATCACTTCAAAAACTGCAACTATAAAGCAGTGATCAGTAACTTTTAAACTTATAGAAAGATTATTCTTATCAAAAGAGCCACAGTCTCCTCTCCATTCCTTTAACCTATAGTGTACATCAGGGGTTGCCGTAATAGTGACTGACCGTCCACTTTTTATATTTTCTTGACTATCTGTTATTTTCCCATTTCCAATGACAGATGTCAAAACGTTTAGCTCAATAGGAGGAGAAACAGGGGCAAGAAGACCTGGAAATACTTTTGGAGGTGTAGCTACATCTTTAGAACATGAGAGAATAAGGAAAAATACTAGGGAACTCCAGAAAATTCTGTCAATGATTTTAATTAAAAGGAATGTGAAATTCATCTTTTTGTATGATTTGTTGAAAGCCAACTAGCTGTTTGGATAAAGAATACGTCGTAATATGGATAAATAACACGAGTAACTCATACAGTTACCGAATCAACCCAGGGATATAGTACCAATGAAAAATGTGGGGGAAATTTATCTCTATTAGCTAATTCCGAATAAATAGAATTCAATCATTTATATATTGGATGCAAAGGTAAATAAATCCTAAAATTGAGTAAATATTATCAGATCTTGTGTTTCTAACGCTAAATCAATGCAAGCTATATTTAAAGAGTCCAGGAAAATGCATTTGATCGAAACGTTTCATTTCTATCGTTCCCACTTTATCATAATGGTTTTAGTACAAGAAAAACTTAAATCTTATGTTAATAAGAGCCTCTAAAACTATCTACTAAAGCGAAAAACTTGTTTAGTTATTACCTAGTATCAAGGGTAGACCATCTTCACCTGAACCGATTATTACCACCTTTGAATTAGGTGACTCAGATAATTGTAAAGTTGCTTCTATTCCTTTGTCCCTTAAAATATTCCTAGTTAATGATGCATTAAGAATTCTGTTGGCATTAGCTTTACCTTCTGCTTCTATTCTTCTTCTTTCTGCTTCTTGTTTTTCTTTTTCAATTCTAAATTCATATTCCAAGGATTCTTGTTCTTGTCCTAGTTTTCTTTCTATTGCTTCTTTAATGGCAGTAGGTAAAGTCACATCACGAACCAAAACCGCATTCAATTGGATGTGTTGGGTTTCAACTTTGGCTTTAGTTTCATCAAATATTTCATTTTGAATTGCGTCTCGTTTGGTTGAATACAATTGTTCAGGCGTGTATCTTCCAACTACAGAACGAGCTACTGCTCGAATCTGAGGAATCAGTACAACATTGACATAATTCTCTCCTTTTTCCTGATGTAATCTTCCTAAAGATCCATAAATAGGCTGAAATAATACAGAAACATCAAGTGAAATTTCTAGACCATTTGAGGATAGAACTTGCATTTTGCCTTCAAAGATTTCTTGTTGCTTGACATCATAGATGTAGACTTTATTCCAAGGAAAAATCAAATGAAAACCTTCTCCCAAAGGTTGTTTATTTGTTACTACTCCACCACCAAATGTTCTAAATAAAACACCGGCTTCGCCATATCCGATATTTACCGAAGATTTGGCTATGAAAATTATTAGTACGATTAACCCCAATATTAAGGGTAATCCGAGTTTAGGTAATTTATCCATAATTTAAAAATTTTTTATATTTAATTGATATTATCCTCGCATTCCCCCATCAACAAGAAGCACTTGTCCAGTGATATAAGCGGATAGATTAGAGGCCAAAAATACTGAAGCATTTGCAATATCGCTTGGTTGCCCCGTCCTTTTTAAAGCAATTTGATCAGTGAGAGATTTTTTTGCTTGTTGGGACAACTCTTTGGTCATATCAGTTTCAATAAATCCAGGCGCAACTACGTTACATCGAATATTTCGGGATCCTAGTTCTTGAGCCATTGATTTAGTGAAACCAATTATTCCGGCTTTTGATGCAGCGTAATTAGCTTGACCAGCATTACCTGTTACGCCGATTATAGAACTGATATTGATAATTGAACCTCTTCTCTGCTTTAAGAAAGTTCGAAGAGCCGCTTTGGTTGTGTTGAATACAGATTTTAGATTTACTCCAATCACACTATCAAATTCTTCTTGATTCATTCTAAGAAGCAAGTTGTCTTTGGTAATTCCGGCGTTATTTACTAATACATCTAACCCATCAAAGTCATTCAATACTTGAGAAATCAATTCTTGAGCCTGATTAAAATCAGCTGCATTTGACTTGTAGCATTTAATTATTCTATTTAAATCCCCTTTTAGTTCATCAACTAGGCTATGTGCAGCTTCCGAATTAGAGTTATAAGTGAAAGCCACATTAGCTCCATTATCCACGAATGCCTGGACAATTCCACGTCCTATACCTCTACTACCTCCTGTAACAAGAGCTGTTTGATTATTAAGTAACATCTATTTATTCATTATCTTTTTGACTGTTGATCCAATTTTAGCTGGTGAATCCACGATATGTATCCCGCATTGCTGCATTGAAGATTTTTTTGCAGCAGCGGTATCATCCTTTCCCCCCACAATTGCACCGGCATGCCCCATTGTTCTACCCTCAGGGGCAGTTTCACCGGCAATAAACCCAACTACAGGTTTGAGATTTCCATTTTGTTCAATCCAAAGGGCTGCTTCCACTTCCATCTGACCACCAATTTCACCGATGATAACTATAGACTCCGTTTCCTTGTCTTCCATAAATAGTTTTACAGCATCTTTTACTGATGTCCCAATTATGGGATCGCCACCTATACCTATCGCAGTTGATATTCCATTACCTTCTCGAACAATTTGATCTGCTGCTTCATAAGTTAATGTTCCAGATTTTGACACAACACCCACATTGCCTTTTCTGAAAACAAAACCAGGCATAATACCGACCTTGGACTCATCAGGTGTAATCACACCTGGACAATTAGGTCCGACTAATTGAGCATCGTAATCTTTTAAATAATTCTTTACTTGAACCATGTCTTGGGTTGGAATTCCTTCAGTAATGGTAATGATGACTTTGATTCCAGCTTCAGCTGCCTCCATGATTGCATCAGAAGCAAAAGGTGGAGGAACAAAAATAATTGAGGTATTAGCCCCGAGATTAACAACCGATTGTTCTACAGTATTGAATACTGGCCGGTCCAAATGAGTTATACCCCCTTTTTTTGGAGTAACTCCTCCCACGATACACGTTCCGTATTCTATCATCTGTTTAGAATGAAATGTACCCTCACTTCCTGTAAATCCTTGCACGACTACTTTTGAACTTTTATCTACTAATATGCTCATTTCGTTGAAAATCTATCTTTTGACCCTCTCAATGTAAATTCCCTTTGATGTATCCACTTTTATTTTATCTCCTCTGTTGATAAACAATGGAACATTAATCTGAGCTCCAGTTTCCAAGGTAGCTGGTTTAAGGGCATTTGTGGCCGTATTTCCTTTGACTCCAGGCTCTGTTTGAATAACTTCAATGATCACAGAGGGGGGTAATTCAACCAAAAGTGGAGTGCCATCTGAAGCATCAATAGATATTTGGGTATAAGAACCTTCTTTTAAAAACCTAGAATTTTCAATTGAATTTTCAAGCACTTGGATTTGAGAAAAGTCTTCGGCATGCATAAAATGAAGGGTATCACCATCACGGTATAAATACTGATACCGCGCTGTAATAACCTGAACATCATCCAGTTTATGTCCAGAAGTAAAAGTATTGTCAATTACTCTTCCTGAAGTAACGCTTTTAAGTTTGGTACGGATAAAAGCAGGCCCTTTTCCAGGTTTTACATGTAAAAATTCAACGATTTTGTAGATATCGTTATTGAAACGAATACAAAGACCTTTCCTGATTTCTGAAGTTGAGACCATAATTAGTCATTGAGGATTTTAACGAATAACTCCACGTGAAGAATTTTCATAAAATGAGATGATATTGTCAATTTTGGGACTTATATGAATTGTCTGTTTGATTTTTTCAAGAGCATTTTTGAGATTTAGATTTCCCTGATAGATAATTCTGTAAACGTTTTGTAATTCATTTATTTCATCAAGGGTAAAACCTAAACGTTCAAGGCGTAAAGAATTGATTCCCATATAGGCTAATGGCTCACGTGCTACTTTTACATATGGTGGCACATCCATTCGAACAAGTGAACCCCCAGCTATAAACGCATAATTCCCTATACGGCAATGCTGATGAACAGCAGTCAAACCAGAAATTGTCACATAATCCCCCACCTGTATGTGTCCTGAGAGGGTAGCTACATTTGAAAATATGCAGTGATTACCGATTTCACAATCATGAGCGATGTGGGCATATGCCATAATTAGACAATCTGATCCTACAACAGTTTTTCCAAGAGCAGAGGTTCCTCTATTGACGGTAGCACATTCCCTAATGGTGGTTCGGTCTCCTATTTCTGCTGTTGTTTTTTCTCCTTTAAATTTTAAATCCTGAGGGATTGCAGATATAACGGCTCCTGGGAAAATTCGACAATCTTTTCCAATCCTAGCACCGGGCATAACAGTTGCATTTGAATATATAACTGTCCCACTTCCTATTTCCACATCATGGTGAATCGTTGAAAAAGGACCAATTTGGACGTTTTCACCGATAACGGAATTGGAATGCACTCGAGCTAATGAATCAATCACGTTATTGGAGCTTGATTTCTATGTACAATTTTGGCCAACAATTCAGCTTCTGTAGTTACTTTTCCATTGACAAATATACGTCCATTCATGTGACTGATACCGCCTCGAATAGGACGTACCAATTCTAGACTAAAAATCATTGTGTCCCCTGGAAAAACTGGACGTTTAAATCTAGCTGATTCAATTTTGGCGAAAAATGTAAGGTATTCTTGGGGATTTTCATAGTTATTCATTACTAATACTCCACCTGCCTGGGCCATTCCTTCAATCTGCAAAACGCCAGGTAGCACTGGAGCCCCGGGGAAATGACCTTCAAAAAAATATTCGTTGATGGTCACATTTTTCACACCTACTACATGTTGTGAAGAAAGTTCAAGGATCTTATCCACAAATAAAAAAGGGGGCCGGTGGGGCAACATTTCCATTATCTGATTCACATCCATTAAGGGCTTGGTATCAAAATTGATTTTCGGTATTTTCAATCGCCGTTCAATCCTTATGCTATTAGCAATCTTTTCAGCAAATTTTGTATTGATGTGATGACCAGGTTTAGAGGCAATGATTTTCCCTCTTAGGGGAATTCCTATCAATGCTAAATCTCCAAGTAAATCAAGTAGTTTGTGTCTAGCAGCCTCATTTGGATAATGTAAAGTCAGATTATTTAGAATTCCATTAGGCTTGACTTGCAAATCACTTTTACCAAAAACTTTATGGAGCTTCTTAAGATTATTTTCTGTTAAGGCTTTGTCTACATAGACAATGGCATTATTTAAATCTCCACCTTTAATCAGGTTCTTATCCAACATTTCTTCCAATTCATGCAAAAAACAAAAAGTTCTTGCCGAGGCTATATCTGAACCAAAATCTTCAATTCTTTCCAGTCTTGCATTTTGTGTGCCAAGAACGGTTGTCCCAAAATCTACCATAACACTTATTGAAGTTGTATCCGAGGGAAGAATGATGATTTCGCTGCCAGTTTTATGATCTGAAAATTCTATTGGCTCTGTTATGATGTATTCCTCTCTTGGTTCATTTTGTATTTCAATCCCTGATTTTTTTAATAGATTGACAAACGATTGGGACGATCCTTCCATTATGGCAACTTCTGGAGCATCCAATTCTATGATACAGTTATCAATACTCAAACCAACTAAACTTGCCATCAAATGTTCAACAGTATTGACATAAGCACCGTCTTTTGCAATTGTAGTTCGACGGTTGGTATCGGCTAAATATTTGATATGGGCAGGTATTTCAACGACAGGGTCAAGGTCTACTCGAACAAACACAATTCCCGTATTAACAGGAGCTGGTTTGAAAGTCATATTCACATCATGACCTGTGTGGAGGCCTTTACCCGTTATTTTTATCTGATTAGCTAAGGTTTGTTGAGGAACCGTTTTTTGAAGCATTTTTTAATAAATTTTCGATTTCTACTAATCTCTTTTCCAATTCTGGTAATCGACGAAACTTGGCGTAGGCTCTATAGTAATCATTAAATTCAATTGCGGGAGTTCCTTGGATATCCATATTGTCAGTATAGCTTTTTGTGATGCCCGATTGTCCCTGGACCCTAACGCCATTACCTAGTACAATATGACCGATTAAACCAACTTGACCTCCTAACACACAGTTTTCTCCCAGTTTTGAAGAACCAGAAATCCCACTCTGAGCGGCAATTACTGTATTTTTTCCTACTTCAACATTATGGGCAATTTGAACTAGATTATCGATCCGAACACCTTGGTTAATTATTGTCGAACCAATAGATGCCCGATCGATTGTAACGTTAGAACCTAAATGCACATCATCGTGGATTACTACATTACCAATTTGTGGAATTGTTTTATATGTTTTATCGGCTTGTTGGGCATATCCAAATCCATCAGATCCTATAACTGTTCCACTTTTAATCTGGCACTTGTTTCCAATTATTGTATTGTCGTATATAGATATCCGAGAATGTAATACAGAATTCGATCCGATTTTGACTTTCTCACCTATCCAGCAATGGCTACCAATAGCGGTTTTGTCTTCTATTTTACAGTCGGATTCAATGACTACATAAGGACCAATGGAGACATCTTTGCCGATATTCACATTGGGGGCAATAATCGCTGTCGGATGAATACCGATAATTGCTGATTTTTCTGAATTGAATTTCTCTAAAAATTTAGTGAAAGACAAATAGGGATTATCTACTTCGATTATGGAAGTATTTTTTGAATTTATCTTATAGTGTCCTGGTTTTACCAATACTGCTGATGCCTCGGTATGATAAAAATGCTTTTCATATTTCGGATTAGACAAGAATGTAAGCGAACCACTTTTGGCATTTTCAATCTTTGAACATTGATTGATAATTGAAGTCTTATCACCAACTACTTTTCCGCCAAGTAACTCGGCTATTTCTTGGACAGTGAATTCCACGTTGCAAATATAAAAGATTAAAAGTTGTAATTATTTGTCACAACTGAAATAGGATTCGCATCTAATTTCCTTTATCCTCCTTTTTTGGAAATGCCAAATTCTACAATTCAAACTTCACAGCTACATCATCTATACACCCTTCACCCTGGTTGATAAAATCAGTGGGAGTCTATCTTCCCGTTTATGAAGATTTTCTTTAGACAGATGTTCTTCTTTTGCGTTGTACTTCTCCTCAAATCTATATCTATTTACTTGACAATCCATTTATGATATCTAAATTCGATAATTCTGTAGTTTAGTTATTGTGGGATAGGAATCACTCTAGTAGAAATTCATAAAATTCCTTTTTGGCACTATTAATATATTTTTCAAATCTAGTTTGAATCCCTTTTTGAATATCAACGGGCTTGCCTTTTTTATAATAGAGTCGGTAGATTTCTAATTCTTGTTCCTCTGAATTAGTCCACCTAAGGTCAAAAACATTTTCTTCGAGATAGTTCTGACCATCCATGATTGCTAGATTCACACCCAGGAAAAAAGAAAAAATTGCTCCTGTCAAATAAAGAGGTATGGTGAAGCGATTTTTGGGAGTTTTAAAGGTCACATGGTACAAGGGAATCAGAATAATCAACACGGGTGCTAGTACAATGACTACCAATAGTCCATTGATAATCAACCACTTATAAATCTATCCACTACAAAAAGCCCTCTTAGATGAACTGTTTTGATCGGCTCATCAGGGAAAATTATTTGGTCAAGATATCTTTTCTTCAAAAGGAGAAGGCTACCTTATTTTGTTTTGATTTTGGGGATATTGATTTTTATTTGTATATGCATGAAGTAAAATTTTGCAGAGTCTAAGAAAATAAAAACCCTATACCTACATAATATATCCACTACAATGGAGATTTCAAAGCAAAATTGTATATATAGTATTGAAATCTATTTATGAGTATAAATGTGACAATAGAAAAAATTGATAGTTGTAAATTATTGGGAATTATATGCTTTTGTAACCGCAATTCAAATTATCAATGTTAAAAATAAATTTTTATAAAAAGCGGAAAAACATATTTTTTCTTGGCATAAAATTCTATTTCTTTCTTTATATCATTTGAGGATATATTACAAGCTTTTTTTGCTTCATCCAAAGTGAAAGTCAATTCGTTTCATGCTATTTTCTTTTCTATAAAATTGATGAATTTCATTTTTAAGATTAAATTATAGTTTCGACAAATATAAGGACTTCAAGTTTTTTTATCAATAACCTGTACCAGGGTCAGGTCCAAGTTGCCTTATTCACTCTTGAATTAAATCCGGAACAAAATCCTTTTTCGCCCATTCAAAAGCCTCCGATTGATCGTATTCAACATTGGTTTTCAAACAACGATAAATGTCATTAATAAAATCAGAATTCTTTTCTTTTTTTTCTATATTCAATATAAATTCCTTTTCAGTAGGCATAATACTATTCCTTGATTTTTGATCAGTCATATGCTGAATGAAACACTGTGCTATTTTTTCTATATCAAAATCCGGATGCAAACGAGAAACGAACAAATCATATAAATCTCTTCCTTTAATCCGTTGATACAAAGCACGTGTTTTCTGACTTAGTATTTCATTGATATCATAAGTGTTCACTAATACCTTAGATGCAAAACAGACATTATTGATGTCAAGAATTTTTTGGGTATAACCCAAAATGCTGAAATCTTCTCTATACCCAATTTCCATTTTCACTCGCTCTCTTTGATTGGTTATTTCTGAATTATAGAAAGATAGAATTTTATAATTGTTTTTTTGATTTATACCTTTTCCTTCCATATCCAATTCTTCAAATAAGTGCAATATTTGATTTATAGTTTCGAACATTTTCTGATTTTGTCTGTGTTCTAAATCAATATCTTCAGAAAATCTAAGATTTTCTTTTAAATGTATTTTGTGTAATGCGGTTCCCCCTTTAAATATCAGGTGCTTTCGTAACCATTCTTTTTGATAAGTGGCATTTAAAAGAAACTCTAAACGCAAATCTATTTCTGCATGTGCCTCTTCTTGAAAATGCTTTTTCGCTGCCCATTCTTCAATTTGTTCTTTTTTAATGTGCATGGAATTCAACTAAATTATCTAATGTATAATCAGGGAAATCCAAATCATTATTTAAAACGAAAGTGATTTCTATGTTCCATTTTTCAGCAAGTCGCTTTATTTTTTCGTTTTTTTCTTTATCTATATATTTTGTTGGGTCATCACCGGGGTTTATATCTGATAACCTTATTTTTTTAAGTCCTATTGTTTTAAAATGATGTTCAATGGGTTCTAATAAAGTTCGTTCTCCGTATAAAAGTTCTATCAAAAACCCTAGTCTTTGGATCACTTCATTATTGGGGTACCAACTGAGTAATTCACAAATATCCTCGGGAGTCATTTTTTCGGATAATTCCTCGATATTATGTAAGACATTACTCATGAACCCCCAATGAGCATGTTCATAAATCAAATCTACTGCTGTTAAGCTAGGGCTAGAGAAATTAAATCCTTTTTTCTCATCAGGAAATTCTTTTCGCCAGATGTTTTTGCGGTTTGTTTTGTATGTATTAGGGTGCTGTTGAAATATCGTTTTAGATGGTCCCCATTCAAAATCATATTGACGGGAATGAGTGACTTCTGCCGGTTTGGTTTTCTCCGGTATGGGGACATCATGTTTTGGCGGAAAGTATTGGTTAATCATGATGTCAGTGCGATAATAACCTTTATGCAATGGAATGGTATTATCTTTTGTCCGGTATAAATGTTTTAACTGATTAGTGAACTCCTCTTTTTTATAAAATTTCGAGAAGGGGTAGTTGAGTTTATCTACGGTTAAAAAATCAACAAACACAGCATGATGGCTAGCCCCATGCATGGCTGATGCTCTTAGCATACTGACATAGTATTTTCCGTTTTTATCTAAAAACCGACCTAGATCTTCAATGTAATAACAAATTCTCATTGCTATTTTTCTTTTTTCTTTTTCTGGAACAATGACACAAAAATCTTCTAATAGGGGAAAAACATATTTTTTCTCCGCATAAAGTTCAATTTCTTTTTTTATATCGGTTGAAGATTTATTACAAGCATTCTTTACCTCATCCAAAGTGAAGGTTAATTCATTTCGTGCTATTTTCTTTTCTATAAAGTGGATGAATTTCATTTTTTAAAAATTATCTGTTGTTCAATACAAAAATAACAGGTTTAATATTGACTTTAATGAGTATGGAATTCAACTAAATCATCAAATACATAATCAGGAAAAACTAAATCATTATCCAAATGTACTTTTCTGCTTTGTTTTGGTATTTTTCCCACACACGAGATGCCTCATCAACACCTAATATCAATGGTTACAAAAGCATATAATTCCCAAATTATTCAATAAAATGACTAAAAAAATTTTTTATGAAAGAAAAAAATGCCCTTTTGACAAACTTGCGTAGATCCCTTATCTAAGTCAGGGACGAAAATAACAAATACCTTAATTATCAAATATAAATGGTTGATATTTGGTTTGAGAAGATCAACACAATGCCTTTAACCTATATCATTCATTCCATAAAATTGGAATAAGGGTATTAATTGCACGGATTTAAAAATGTATAGAGATCTTAAAAAAGGAGATTAAATTTTAATAAGTATTTAAGTATTTGTTAAATAGATTTCTAAATTAGATTAAATCACATATTCTAATGCTAATTTCAAAGATTTGGTACAATGGTCTCTTATATTGATTCGACATTTATAGTTCATTGAACCTACGTCAGGACTTAAATTTTGACTTTTTGAGAGAATTTTCCACTACCAAAGAAACCGCTGCATCACCGGTTATATTTTTCACAGTACGGCACATATTCAATGGTCTATCAAGAGCTATAACCAATGCCAATCCAGCCTCAGGTATCCCCGCTTGGGCTAAAACAATTACCAGAGTGATAAAACCCGCACTTGGAACAGGAGCTGTACCAATAGAAGCTAAGGTTGATGTCAATATAATTCCTAGCTGAGCAGATAATGACAAATCAATTCCAAAAACCTGAGCAATAAAAATGGCTGAAACACCCTGATAAAGACAAGTGCCATCCATATTTACTGTTGCTCCAATCGGAAGAACAAAACTCCTTATATGATCTTGAACTTTCAGTTTGTTCTTTGCTTGTTTAATTGTAATGGGTAAAGTAGCTGCACTAGAACTCGTAGAAAAAGCTACCAATTGAGCAGGAGCTATTCCCCTGAGGAAAAACCAAGGACTTTTCTTTCCAAACAAAGTAACCCAAAGAGTATCCGTTCCAATCAAAATAATTAAACCGAGAACAGTAGTTAAAGCGTATAAACCTAAAGCTCCAAAAAATTCTAAACTAGGGGCTTCAGTAACTATTGTAGCCATCAGCGCAAAAACTCCATAAGGAGCAACAATCATAATAAAATCAATCAACTTCATACCTATATCGTTGAAAGAAGAAAAAAATTCACGCATCGGACGTGCCTTTTTCTCAGGTATAAAAATGATACCGATACCAAACATTATGGCAAAAAAGATGACCTGTAACATTCTCCTGTTGTCAGTAGTTGCATCAAATATATTTTCGGGAAAAATATCAACCAGAAATTGAAGAGGACCTCTGTCAACTTGTTGACTAGCGACTTCTTGTTTTGAGCTAGTCTCATCAGCATAAATATCAATTAAGCTTTCCTTCAACTCCGGACTAATAGTATTACCCGGTTGAATAGTGTTCACCAAAAGAACCCCAACAGAAACAGCAAATACAGTTGTCACAACAAACAATAAAATTGTTCTTATTCCTAAACTTTTAAGCTCATTTAGATCTGACAAATTAGCTATACCATTAACCAGAGAAGCTAATATTATAGGTACAGCCATTAACTTGAGCAGGTTGATGAAAATGGTCCCGAATGGCTTGATAAAATCAGCAACAAAATGATTTCCCCAACTGAAAAAAGTCATCAGGATCCCAAAGAGAACCCCAAAAGATAGACCTAGCAAAATTTTCCAATGTAACTTCATATTGATATAAATTAAAGATCATATCCATTATTCCAATCTATGAATGTGAAGCAATTATGCAAAAGCTAAAGTACCTTGCTGCACCATTATAATGCCTGGGCAAAAACCATTGCTTTTTATAATTCGATTCAATAAAAGTATTATGCCATACAATCAGACATTTGTGGATATGTTCTAAGTTCTATTTGGTGAATTAAAAGAAATATATAATCCCATATGTATTAACCGTTGGGGTTCATTCGATTAAATTGACTAATGTGCCCAAAAATATTATCTTATCTCTTTATTGATTTGAGTCTCACCCTCCCATTTGGCTACAACCACTGCTGCACATGAGTCACTATATACATTTACAGCTGTACGGGCCATATCAAGAGGACGGTCTATAGAAAGCATAGCACCCACAATTAGAAGAGCCTCAGGGTTATCACCAATTCCAATAACATTGAGAATAATAAAAATGACCACTAAACCGGCTGAAGGGACCGCAGCCGCTCCTATCGAAGCCAATAAAGCAGTAATTACAACAGCTACCTGAGTCATGAATCCAATTTCAGCACCCAAGGCTTGAGCAATAAATAAAGCTCCTACGCACTCCATTATAGCAGTACCATCCATATTCACTGTAGCTCCCATGGGTAATGTAAATGAAGATACTCGATCAGATACCCCTACTTTTTGCCTTACTGCTGATAAAGTTACCGGTAAAGTTGCTGCTGATGAACTAGTGGTAAAAGCAACCAATAAAGTTTCTCGCAAATTCATTAGGTGCTTCCAAGGGGAAACACGTCCCCAGAAGTAGAGCAAAAGAGGTATGGAAATTAAAAAGTGAATTGAAAGACCAGACCCTAGAGCCAAAACATATTGAAAAAGGTTCCCAAAAGATTGCAGCCCAGTTTTTCCAACAAGTGTTACCATCAAACCAAAAACCCCAATTGGTAAAAACTTAATGATAGCAGATGTTAATGATATCATGACCTTGAATAACAAGTCAAACACATTTGTGATCTTCGTTCGAGATTGATCTGGAAGAGTAGTAATAGCTATCCCAAAAACAATAGAGAAAAAGATGATGCCCAGCATATCTCCAGCTGAAGCTGATGCAAAAAAATTCGTGGGTACAATATCCAATAAAAGGTCAATTGGTGATTCAGGTGTTGCCAAATCAGGAGGTTCAGTACCCGTGTCAGTCACTGGATAACCCCTTCCAGGATTGATCATGTTAAACAATAATAACCCTGTTAAGGCAGCTAAAAAACTTGATACTAGGTAATATAGTAGTGTTTTACCAAACATCCTGCCAACTACACGTCCGCCCCCAGCAGAAGCTACACCTGAAATTATGGATGCCACTACTAACGGAACGATAATCATTTTCAATAGACGCATAAATAAATCCCCAAGCCAACCAAAATAGATGGCAAAAAATTCACCTACCGGCGAATAACCTATCAGTACCCCCAAAGCCATTGCCATAAATACTTGCCAATGGAGAATTAGGTACCAAGGACGATTAGAATTGATTTTACTTGTTGAGTTTTCCTGATTATTCATTTTAATATTGTTGGTACATTTTTAGATTATCCATACAATGCTTCTTCTTAAATCAGCCATTGCTGCTGCCGAAACTTCCTATTTGGATGTGCGGTATTTTATGTTTGATAACTATTCTATACAGTAGATTTATACGTTTTTAATGAAGTCTCGGTAATTGATTTATTTTGACAAGCACAATAGTTGGGAGTTGGACAAAGGTAAGTTTAATAAAAAGAAAAACTACTTTTTGGATGGAAGTAATATGGTAACTGAATTTTCTTCTAATAAAATTATAAATCATTAGTTCTTGAAATAGAATTTCATCACATTTCAAATATGTCGTCTCAAACTTAAGAAAACGATGAGGATTATTACATTTCCATGTAATCGTCAGTTAAGTTTGTTTCTCACTATGTGTTGGTTGTGCGGTTAATAAACTATTCTTAGCTATAAGTCCTCTTCATCAGTACAAAGTCTGCTAAAACTAAGGCTGTCAAAGCTTCAACGATGGGTACTGCTCGAGGTAGCACACAAGGATCGTGTCTCCCTTTTCCTTGAATAGTTATTTTCTGATGGTCTTTATTAATACTAGTTTGATTCTGCATAATGGTTGCAACAGGTTTGAATGCAACATTGAAATAGATATCCATTCCGGTTGAAATACCTCCTTGAATTCCTCCAGAATAATTGGTTGAGGTAGTTCCATCGGATTCAAATAAATCATTGTGCTGGGAACCTTTCATGGAAGTCCCACCAAAACCACTCCCATATTCGAATCCTTTTGATGCATTGATAGTCAACATTGCCCTAGCTAACTCAGCATGTAGTTTATTGAATATTGGCTCACCTAAGCCGATTGGAACCCCCTGTATAACGCATTGTATTATCCCACCAATAGTATCTCCCTCCTTTCGAATTTCTTTAATTCTTTGTTCCATTTTTTTAGCAGTATCAAAATCAGGACAACGAACAAGATTTTTTTCAATATTAGAAAAGTCAAGGTTCTGGTATGGTATTTCGAGACTTAAATCACCAACGGCTGAAACAAATGCCGTAATCTTTATCGAAGTTGGCTTTAAAAACTGCTTAGCAACAGCACCTCCAACTACCCAGTTTGCTGTTTCTCTCGCAGAACTTCTACCACCACCCCTATAATCCCTTATACCATACTTTTTATCATAAGTATAATCTGAATGTGAAGGACGATATTTGTCTTTGAGGTGATCGTAATCTTTAGATTTTTGATTCGAGTTGATTATATGAAATCCTAAGGGAAATCCAGTTGTTTTACCTTCAAACAAACCAGAATAAAAGACGACTTTATCAGGTTCTTTTCTTTGGGTAACTATTTTAGATTGACCTGGTCTTCTTCTGTCTAATTCTTTTTGGATGGCATCTAAATCAATGGAAACTCCGGGAGGACAACCTTGGATTATACCTCCTATAGCTGGTCCATGAGATTCACCAAAAGTACTTAACTGAAAAAGGGTCCCAAATATATTTCCACGCATCTGCTAAACGCAAAATTAACCACTCTTAGTCTATTTATAAGGTTTTCGACACAATATGTAATTCAAATCCAACATGGACTAGAAAACATTCCCCATTAAGATGTTGTCAATAAAATTTAACCCTATACATAATTTTATTTTTTGAAAAGTCAACAATGCAAGAAATCGTTTTTTACTTCAAAGATGTTTTCTTCGTAATATCTTGCCAAAGAATACTCACAGGATGCGAACTCTTCCGTCCGGTCCCATCAAAAATTTGGTGCCGACAAGACGTTCCATTTGCAGCAATAATGACCTCATCAGAGGAGCTCTCAATCGCCGGAAAAAGACGATCCTGACCAATTTTCATGCTGATATCATAATGCTCTTTTTCATATCCAAAGGAACCGGCCATTCCACAACATCCAGTGTTCAGAATGGTAACCTGGTAATTTTGAGGAAGGTTCAATATTTCGAAAGTATCTACAACACTCCCTAAAGCCTTCTGATAGCAATGAGCATGGAATTTCACTGTCCTATTTTCATTCGAAAAAAAACTACTCCCAATATTCCCTTCTCTATATTCATTGGCCAAGAATGTATCAATCAGTTCACAACGTCTTGAAAAAGAAATTAATTGATCTGATTTCTTTAGAATTTTAGGTAACTCGTCTCTAAATGTATAAACAGCTGAAGGCTCTATTCCTATCAAGACCTTATCTCGACCCATTATCGGTGCATACTCATCAAATATCACTTCTAAACGCTTTTGAGCTTGATCTAATAAGCCTTTGGATATGAAAGTTCGACCACTTTCCCTAAAAGGAAGAACAATAACATTATAACCCAACAAAATCAAAAGCTCATACGCATGATGTGCAATATGAGGTTCATTGAAATAAGTAAACTCATCAATGTAAAGACAAACCGTTTTTTTAGTTGAGTTCTCTCCAGCTTCAAATTTTGTAAATCTTGGCTTTCTGTAAAGATTCGGCAATGAACGTTCCGGCGAAATACCCATTGATCGCTTCATAATGCCAGAGATTAAACTATTGTTGATCAATGTATTGTACAACCAACGTATGGGTCTAATCCGTTTGTTTACATTTGTATAATGCGCAAATAGTCGATCTCTCAAGCGAATGCCATTCAATTTATTGTACTGATAGGTAAACTCGGCCTTATAGGTAGCCATATCTACACTACTTGGACATTCAGAAATACAAGCTTTGCAGGATAAGCACAAATCCAATACTACCTTGGCTTCTTTTGAATCAAAAGGGTTTAAAGTCAAAGGATTACCTAAAGCCTCTCTCAGTACATTTGCCCTTCCTCGTGTGGTATGAACCTCGTCTCTAGTCGCACGATAACTAGGACATAGAACACCGGATGGACCAATGGAGCGACAATTTCCAGCACCGTTACATCTCTCAAGTGACCTCAGAAGACCTTTGTCATCACTAAAATCAAATTTGGTTTGAATACTTGAGTGATCTTGCTCATAATCAAAACGTAAATTCTTATCCATCGGAAAAGAATCGACAATTTTACCCGGATTAAAAATATTTTGAGGATCAAAGCATTGTTTTATTTCCCAAAGTAGTGAATAATTTTTTTCGCCTAAAACTAATGGAATGAATTCACTGCGGACAATTCCATCTCCATGCTCACCACTTAAAGAACCATTATATCGGTTGACTAATTGAGCAACTTGTTTGGTAAGATTCCTAAACTCTTTACGTCCTTGATTAGTCTTGAGGTTTAATAGTGGACGTAAATGCAACTCCCCTGCACCGGCATGTGCATAATAGACAATTTGTTGATTGAATTTTCGAGCAATTTCTTGAAAATCCTCAATGTAATGAGGTAAAACATCAAGAGACACCGCAGTATCTTCAATGCATGCTGCTGATTTTTTATCACCAACTATATTTCCCAAGAGTCCAAGTCCTGATACTCTAAGTGATATAGCAGCATCCACATCAGAACCAGTTAAGGCTACATCTGCATAACTTAAACCTATTTCACCTAGTGTGGAATTGAGTTGGTCTATTTTACTTTGAAGATCCTCCTCTGTATGACTCCTCACTTCTAACATTAGAATGGCTTGAGGATCTCCATTGATAAAAAACCGATTTTTTTGATGCAAAGGATGATTTTTTGTGCAATCCAAAATATTTTTATCCACTAACTCACATCCATATAACTGGTGCTTCATGACTGCTTGTACAGCCTTCAAAGCCTTGATAACACTATCAAAATGAGCAATGACCATCCCATTATGTTCAGGTGGTAAATTATCCAATCGGAGTTCGATTTGGGTGACAATGCCCAATGTCCCTTCACTTCCTGTGATGAGACTACAGAGATTAAACGGATCGCCTTCTAGTTCAAATGGTCGCTGCCTGATTAACTCATCTACGGCATATCCGGTATTCCTCCTATGAATTTTTTGAGAAGGATATCCCCGTAGAATTTGATTTTTTACACTACGACGAGAAAGTCTTTGAATTAGAAATCGATGAATTTTGCCTTCTAAGGTTTTTTGGGATTTTTTCTGAATTAATTCTTTATCTGACAAATCTTTAAAACGTACCAGATGACCATCAGACAACAGTACATCCAAACTGATGACCTTATCCCGTGTTACCCCATAACGAATAGAGGTTGTTCCACATGAATTATTTCCAACCATACCTCCAATCATACAGAAATTTGAAGTTGAAGTATTAGGAGAAAAAAATAAACCATGTTGTTTTAAATAAAGGTTCAACTGATCTCTTATCACACCAGGCTGAACAATAACTGATTTTTCTGCTTTATTAAAACTGATGATTTTGGTGAAGTGTTTTGATAGATCAATAACAATTCCATGACCAACACACTGTCCGGCTAAAGAAGTACCAGCTGTTCGTGGAATCAGACTTACTTGATGCTGCCGAGCAAATAGAATCAACTGTCTAATATCATCCGTATTCTTCGGATAACAAACAGCCGTTGGCATCATCTTATAAACCGAAGCATCGGTAGAATATAGAGTACGTGTTAGATAATCTGTATGTAGTTCACCTGAAATAGTACTACTTAAATCCTTTAGTTTGGTTTTGATGTTCACTTTAGAAAGGTTAATGCAAAATAGGTATTAACGAAATAGATATTTTTGGTAAAATTAATATTGAATGAAATCCACCTATATAACTTTCTTACTCCTTGTCTTTATAATTATATCCTGTGGAAAGAAAAAATCATATGAACTCATAGTGACTACTGATCTCGGAGATGGAAAATCCGCATACCTAATAGAAATTGACCAAAATAATCAGCCAGCAACTATTGATACTGCAATTATAGAAAAAGGAACAATTCAATTCAATCGAAAAATCGACTACCCCTCCAATTCATTTTTGCAAATTGAAGACTACCCTCAGTATTTTCTGTTTATTGCTGAACAAGGAAAAATCACAATGGAGATTAAAAAAGACGATTTACCTCACTTTACATTGGGTGGAACCTACTCTAATATCGGTTTGAATACGTACAAAAATGACATCGAATCCTTCCGATCTTCTCTAGAGTCTATTGGAAATGAAGGATATGAAGCACAATCAAGCGGAGATTCTGTTTTACTTGAAGATTTGTACGATCAGTATTATGATATTGAAAAAAAAATTATTCAATACGATATAGATTTTGTCAAAGACAATCCAGAATCTTTTCTTTCGCTTCTAATTCTTCAAAGCCATTCTTTGACTCAAACTATTCCCAATGATTCTCTCTTGAAATTATATGATCAATTGTCAAAAAAAATCAAAAAAGGTTCGGTTAACAAACAAGTTAGTGATGCTCTGGGAATTAGAACAGAAGATCTCAAAGTTGGTGAAATTGCACCAAATTTTTCTGGACCTAGACCCGATGGAGAAGTTGTCTCATTAAAACAATTGCAAGGGAAAATCACACTTTTAGATTTTTGGGCTTCCTGGTGTAAACCATGTAGAATACAGAGTCCAGAATTGGTTGAATTATACAAAAATTACGCTTCAAGTGGATTCAATATAGTCAGCATTTCCTTAGATCAAGAACGTAATAAATGGCTTCAGGCAATAGAAGACGATGGACTCGGCTCATGGGATCATATCTCGAATTTAGAGTGGTATGAAGGACCGATAGCTAGAGCATACAACATATCAGCAATACCCTATCTAATTGTATTAGATTCTATTGGATCCATCATTGAAATCGGACACGATTTAGATGCTATTCGGTCAGAAATTGAACTACAACTAGGCAACAAAAATTAGATCATCCTTAGGATTGGAGCTTATTGGATATTCGCTTGATTATTAATGCACCGACGGCAATTGCTCCAAGCATCAGCAGAATTATTTCCACTGAATCTTTCAGTAGTTCTGGTTTAAGCAATAAGGTTACAGCCAAACCTCCTATAGCTCCACCCAAGTGAGCTGAGTGACCAATTGAATCCCGCTGGTTATTCATACTCGTTATAGTGTATATGATATAGATAATTGCAAAAAGATATCCTTTAATGGGTATGGGTATAAAAAAGATATATAAATCTAAATCCGGACGTATGATTATTGAAGCAAATAAAATTCCAATTACCGCACCAGAAGCTCCCACAGCTGAGTAGCCTTTCTTTTGTTGATTTAACCGATAGGACATCCAACCTCCGGCAAACAACCCACCGGCATATATCAAAATAAACTGGAGATTATCAAATACATTCGAAACTATAGGCGCAAAAAAATAAAAGGTCAACATATTGAACAGCAGATGACTAGTCCCAACATGTAGAAAAGCAGAAGAGAAATAACGGTAATATTGACCCTGGTCTATACCGGATATTGTAAACTTATATTTTGAAAAAAAATATGGATTAGAAAAGCCTATAAAGCTTATGATTACATTCAGAAGTATAATTATCAGTACTATGGAATTTTCTGGAATCAAGAGTTTTTAATTTGGACGATAAAAGTACTTCCAAAATTATTGTCATTACTGATTAGGCAATTTACTCCATACAATCATCTCTTAAATGCAACTTTTCAATCTATTTTATAAGTAAATTATTCGTACTTGTCAGTTGTCAGTTAATTGCATGTAAAATGATTAACTTTGCCGGGACAGAACTTCGTTCTGTCCAATTGTTCATTGAAATTTGGGGTCGACTGGTTTTGACATCAGGATTGATTATGACAGTTTGCAAGTCGAGCATTGGATAATAGCTCGTAAATCTGATTTTCCAAAAAATTAATTGGCGAAAAAAATTACGCTCTAGCTGCTTAAACACTTTAAAATTTAAGCCTCTCTCGAACTGATCGGGAAGCTGGATGTCTCAGAAAATAGCCTTTGTTGGCGGCGGTTTTCAATGAGGCACCATTCAAAGTCAACATAGAACAAAATAGCGCGAATCTTGTTCGAAAATTTTAGTGCTAAGGAGATTTTATGGATGTTTCTTTCCAAAAATTTCTCGAAAACCAAAATGAAACTAAACTTGTAGAGGACCGATTGTCGCTTGTTTGGACGCGGGTTCGATTCCCGCCGACTCCACATTTTTTCCCCTACCCCATCTTACACATCATACAAATAAGGGAATTAGATCCTATTGTAACCAATAACAAAATTTCTTTATTTCATGAACATAGGTAATAACCAGGGAGTTGTTCTTCTTTTTCTCTTCATATAATTGATGGTATAGATTGTACTATTGTTATGATTGGTGAACACCAAAATGCATTTGTGTGTTCTTAGATTTTCCCTCCCCTAAAAAATTGTTTGCCTAAGATAAATCCAATAACCATGATTTTATTTTTTAAATCATGTCTCTAATAGACTTGCTACATTTGCAATATCAAATCAAATAAATGGAATTAATTGGCTTTTCAGATTTTTTAGAAAAACACTTAGAGAAACATCAATATAGTTTTTCTATGGATGAATTAATAAAATCGTCTGTGCAAATGCCTCAAAAAAATGATGATAACCAATGGAATGAAAAGGAATTAGAGCAACTGAGAATGCTTAAATCAAGTGCAGATCTTTATGCAAAAATTTAACTTTGGACTGTAAAACAACTTTTTATGAAAACAATAATACAATGCCCAATAACTTATCATTGGTACTTCCAAATAACCTAAAAAATAAATTACCCATAATTTTTAGTAAGAATGCCAATCAAGAATAGAGCTACCCATAAGGATATAATGTCTTCACATTTGAGGTTACAATAACTTATAATTCTTCAAAATAAAGTCTCTTGACGGTAATCAAACTATTAGATGACCCTGATAAGGAATCCGGACTTGTAAGAATCTACAAATAATAAAATCTGAACCTATCTTTGTAAATACTGATGAAACATTTCTCAGTACTATTATATCCTCTGTTATTCGTATTATCAATTTTACCCCATTGGCTATTTTATTGGTTCTCTAATATATTATATCTCATTGCATATGGAATAGTAGGATACCGAAAGAAAATCGTTAGAAAAAACCTCAGTCTCGCTTTGCCCCATGTAAATGCCAAGCATAAAAAAGAAATTGAAAAAAAGTTTTACAAACATTTTTGTGATATTCTCATAGAAATTATCCGTCCTTTGGCAAGACCTTCTAGTTGGGCATCTACCCGAATAAGATTTAAAAATTCCAATCTGATCAAACAATTACAAGTAGATAATAGAATCATCATCGTTTTGGCTTCACACTACTCTAACTGGGAATTAACCCCAACTATCAGTCAATTCAGTTCTTGGTCGACCTATGCTCTTTACACACCAATCTCCAATAAAATTATAAATCGTCTCATCAAAAAAATCAGAACCAAAGTCGGCTGTCAATTAGTATCGCGATACGAATTTGCAAACCATATTACAAGACAAAAAAAGAACAACAATGGTGGACTCTATATCGTAGCTAATGACCAATCGCCCTCTTCTAATGCCAAAACACTGTATTCAAAGTTTTTAAATCAAGTTGTTCCAGTACATAATGGAGCCGAACGAATCGCCCGAATTTTAGATATTCCAGTAATCTATATGTCCATCAAAACAACCAAAAGAGGATTTTATGAAGCTGAATTTGAACTTATTTCTCAAAGTCCCAAGGAAGAACCTATAAATCATATCACACAGAAGTATTTGGATTTGCTCCAAAAACAAATAGCTCAAGACCCTATACAATACCTATGGACCCACAACCGATTTAAATACAGCAAAAATCTCCCTAATTCTTGAGTTGAGTTCGGATTTTCTTAGCCAACAGATCAGCCTCATTCTGAGATTTAGCCTCGGTGTAAATTCTAATAATGGGCTCTGTATTTGACTTTCTTATATGAGCCCAACTTTCTTCAAAATCTATTTTTACTCCATCAGTTAAAATAGGGTGGTATTTTCCATATTTTTCCTTTATCAATACTAGTGCGCTTTCAATTTCTTCATTAGAGCTTAGGTGGACTTTCTCTTTGCACATAAAATAGATTGGGTAACTATTTTTTAGTTCAGATACAGTTTGAGCCCGGCTTGCCAGCAAACTTAAAAACAATGCCGCACCAACAAGAGCATCGCGACCATAATGGAGTTTTGGATAAATCACTCCTCCACTTCCCTCGCCGCCGATAACTGCGTTTACTTGCTTCATCTTGTCGACAACAAAAAACTCTCCAACCGGACAATCATAATGTTTGCCTCCGTATTCTTTGGTTATATCTCTCACTGCCCTTGTAGTTGATAAATTAGATACAGTATTACCCTTAATTCTGGACAATACATAATCAACACAAGATACTATGGTGTACTCCTCTCCGAATGGCTTGCCTTTTTCATCAATTAAAACCAGCCTGTCGACATCCGGATCAACGGCAATTCCCAAATCAGCATTTACCTCAGTTACCTTTGTTGATAGTTCAGATAAATTATTTGACAGAGGCTCTGGATTTCTCTTGAAATTCCCATCTATTACGTCATTTATAAAGCAATAGTCTACCCCAAGAGCTTCCAACAATGGCCTAAAAGCTAAACCACCAGTAGAATTTATACAATCTACAACTACTTTAAAGCTCCTTTCTTTTATCTTGTTGGTGTCAATAATATCAAGCTTTAAGATCCCCTGAATATGGTCTGAAATCGCATCATCATAACTGCTGAGTTTACCTAACCGATTAACCTGTGCATATTCAAATGACTCTTTTTTGGCTATTTCTAATATTCGCTGACCATATTTTATAGATATAATTTCACCATGTTGGTTGAGCATCTTTAAGGCATTCCAATGACGCTCATTGTGACTCGCAGTAAGGATAATACCGCCTTGGGCAGTTAATTTCAATACCATGTATTCAACCGTTGGCGTAGTTGATAAACCCAAATCAATTGTATTTATACCCATTGCACTTAAGGTATGAATGACAAGTCCTTGAACCATCTGTCCAGATATTCGACCATCGCGGCCAATGATTACCACTGGGTTTGAATACTCTTCAAGCAATACCGTAGCAAAAGCGGAAGTAAATTTTACCACATCCAAAGGGGTTAAATTATCGCCAGGCTTACCTCCGATTGTACCCCGAAAACCCGAAACGGATTTAATTAATGTCATAATCCTTTTTTGCTGGAAAATTAATCTTTATTCATTTCTAAAATTAGTTTTCCTGAGTGGATATTGATATGATCAATTATTTTCTTTTTCACTAAAAAGATACCAATTAATTTTCTATCCTCCACTTTTTTATCAATTTCCATTGATGATATGTTGCCGTTTTTTCTTAGATATATATCTAAGGTTAGAAAAGAACAGTAAAAATAGAATCCGTATTTTTCCAAATAACTAATTTGCCTCCCGATGTCAATTAACAAAATGTCATAGACATCATAGATGAATTTTTTAGCCCACATTTACCTCTCAAGAGATGATAAACTATTGGGATTATCCAATCTTGTTGCCGATAAAATTAAGGGTAAGCAATACCTCCAATATCCTAAAAAGGTTCAACAAGGAGTGCTTCTACATAGAAAAATAGATTCATTGACCGACTCTAGTCCAATAGTCTATAAAGCTACACAAATACTCTTCCCTTCTTACAGGCATTTTAGTAAAGTAATTATCGATATGTATTTTGATCATTTTCTGTCAAACAATTGGGAGAAATATCATCAACAAAAACTCCATGTTTTTACTGAAAATTTTAGTGATTACGCCCTGGCTAATAAGACACTGTTTCCGCCAAACATTCAGCGCTTTATCGAAAGATTAGTACAGCACCAATGGTTAAATAAATACAGAGATTTAGATGACTTGAAATTGATACTATTACAAATGGAACAAAGAATACCATATAATTCAAATCTAAGTAACAGCGTTACCGAATTAAAGACAAATTATCATTACTTTGAGGGCCTATTTTTTCAGTTTTTTAACAGACTTAATTCCATTCTTTAATAAATATCTTTAAAAATTTGAAATTCAGTTTTTTATATCTAAAATACATATGGGTTTTCGGTTGCATAACCTTTCTTTGTTGTGAACAGAAAAAGCCCATCAAAGCTGCTGTAGTCTCTGCAAGAAAAGAATCTTCCAAAATTGGTATTGACATTATCAAACAAGGGGGGAACGCATTTGATGCAGCAGTAGCAGTAGGTTTTGCTTTAACGGTATGCCATCCCTTTGCAGGTAATTTAGCTGGTGGCGGTTTTTTGGTTTACAGAACAAATGAAGGAAAGACAGGTTCTTTGGATTATCGTGAAAAGGCACCATGGAAAGCCCATCGAGATATGTTTCTTGATTCACTGGGCAATACCGTGCCAGATCTTTCACTAGTAGGTGGGCTCGCAAGTGGGGTGCCCGGCTCAGTTGATGGACTTGTATCTATGCACAAAAAATATGGTAGCCTTCCTTGGGAAACACTTGTACAACCAGCCATAGATCTAGCAAATAATGGATATAAAATAACCAAGAAGCAAGCTCGTACTCTTGATAGGCATCGGGAAACAATCAGAAAAATTAATGGGGACAATTCATTATATAGTCATCAATACAAAAGAGGAAATCGAATAAAAAATCCTCAATTGGCCAATACCCTTGAAATCATTCAACAAAAAGGACGTGATGGTTTTTACAAAGGGGAAGTCGCAGAAAAACTAATCGGCCGAATACAAGAGACCGGAGGAATCATCAATCAATTAGACCTTGATTTATATCGATCTGTCTGGAGAAATCCGGTAGTGTTTGATTATGACGACTTGACAATCTATTCCATGGGGCCTCCTTCATCTGGTGGTATATGCATAGGACAAATTTTAAAAATGTCTGAACCTTATCCTTTAGAACAATATGGTCATAATACCCTTAAAAGCATACAAGTATTGGTTGAAGCCCAACGTAGATCATTTGCCGACAGATCGAAATTCTTAGGGGATATTGACTACGTAGAAATTCCCATAGATAGCCTTTTAGATGATGATTATTTGCTTTTTAGAATGAATTCAATGAGTTTTAATCAAGCAACCAAATCAGAAGAAATTCAACCAGGTGTTTTGAAAACTAGGGAAAACTTTGAAACCACACATTATTCGATTCTAGATACCCAAGGTAATGCCGTATCGGTAACTACAACACTCAACGGAGCTTATGGGTCGAAAGTTTATGTTGAAGAATTGGGTACATTTTTGAATAATGAAATGGATGATTTTGCGATAAATCCTGATGAACCAAATATGTTTGGTCTTCTGGGTGGAGATGCCAATGCAATAGAACCACAAAAACGCATGCTCAGTTCTATGACACCAACCATTGTCGAAAAAAATGGAAAACTAGGACTGATTGTCGGCACTCCAGGAGGACCAACAATCATTACTTCGGTGGTCCAAACTATACTGAATGTTTATGAATATGGAATGGACATTCAGGATGCGGTTAAGTCCCCAAGATTTCACCATCAATGGTACCCTGACTACATCATTTTTGAACCTGACTTATTCGAACAAAAGTTAATAGATTCCCTTCGAGACAAAGGCTACAGCATCAATGAAAAGTACACCCGAATCATGGGACGAGTAGATGCCATAAGAGTTGATAGTTTGGGGATAATCACCACAGGAGCAGACCCAAGGGGAGATGACCATGCTGCTGTAATTCGGTAAAACAAATCGAAAACTCACTTAAAATCAAACATTTACGGAAGACCATGGAAAACTCTATCATTGTTTATGGAGCAAGAGAACACAACCTTCAAAACATTGATATACAGATTCCAAGAGACAAACTCGTGGTGGTTACCGGTCTCTCAGGAAGTGGAAAATCTTCTCTTGCATTTGATACTATCTATGCTGAAGGGCAACGGAGATATATAGAAACCTTTTCTTCCTACTTAAGAGATCATATTTTGACACTTGAACGACCTGATGTGGATAAGATAGAAGGGTTATCCCCTGTCATTGCTATTGAACAGAAGACTACCTCGAGAAATCCCCGCTCCACTGTTGGTACGGTAACCGAATTGTATGATTTTATTCGACTGCTTTATGCCCGAATTGGCACAGCTTACAGTTATATTTCGAACCAGAAAATGGTTAGCTACACTGACGAGCATATCCAAGAGTTAATTGAAAATGAATATAAGAACAAAAAAATAGCCATACTTGCCCCTTTGGTTCGATCAAGGAAAGGGCATTATCGACAGTTATTTGCCACACTGATTCTAAAAGGCTTTACTAAGGTTCGAGTAGATGGAGAAATAGTGGATTTAAAACCCTATATGCAACTCAAAAGATATGAATCTCACGATATTGAATTGGTAGTTGATCGTTTTTCTATAAAACCAAATCCGAACAATAAATCAAGAGAACGGCTTCATAAAGCCATTCAATTGGCTATGGTTATGGGGGAAGGAAGTATAATTGTCTATGGATATAGCAGTTCTGAAATTAGATATTTTAGCCGAGATTTGATGTGCCCGACATCAGGTTTGTCCTATCCCAAACCTGAACCCAATACCTTTTCTTTTAATTCCATCAAAGGAATGTGCCCTCAGTGTAAAGGAATCGGTGAATTGTCAGAGATTGATGAAAAAAAAGTAGTTCCAGATTTGCTAAAGTCCATTGAAGATGGAGCAATAGCAGGAATTAACTTCCAAAGGCACAAATGGATGTATCAACAAATAAAGGATGTAGCTACAGCCTACAACTTTGACATTTCTAATCCCCTAAAAAGGATACCCGATCGAGTTTATAAAGCAATTCTTTATGGATGTGATACTACAGTGAAATCATACTTATTTGAATCTGGGACAAGCAGATGGGTACATATCGATTTTGAAGGAGTTATCCCATTTATTAGTTCCTATAAAAAAGAAGATGTTTCTCCTTCGGTCTGGAAATGGGTGCAGCAATTTCATACCAAAAAAATTTGTCCCGAATGTAATGGAAATCGGCTTAACAAGTCGGCTCAATACTACAAAGTCAATGGTAAATCTATCGGGCAAATCAGTCAGTGGGATTTGATTACTTTAAGTGATTGGTTCGAAAAATTAACGTCTCGTTTATCGGAAAGCGAAAACTTTATAGGGAGCGAAATCATTAAAGAAATTAATACGAGGCTTAAATTTTTATTGGATGTTGGATTGGGATATCTCCAGATAAATCGATCATCAGGAAGTCTTTCAGGAGGTGAGTCCCAACGAATTCGATTAGCCACCCAGATCGGTTCCCAACTTGTTGGTGTACTCTACATTTTAGACGAACCAAGCATCGGACTTCACCAGAGAGATAACCAGAAGTTGATTCACTCGCTCAAAAATCTAAAAGAATTGGGAAATTCAGTTATTGTAGTTGAACACGATAAAGAAATGATGTTGCAAGCCGACTATCTTATAGATATGGGACCGGGAGCTGGTCGAAACGGCGGAAAAATAGTTTCGTATGGAAAGCCCTCTGAAATCGCAAACAACAAAACCCTTACCGGACAATACCTAGCTGGATTATTGGACATAGAAATTCCCGAAAAAAGAAGAAAGAGTAATGGGAAAGCCATTTACCTGAGAGGTTGTACCGGGAACAATCTCAAAAAGGTTGATATCAAAATACCCCTTGGATTAATGATAGGGATCACTGGAGTATCTGGAAGTGGAAAGTCTACTCTAATAAATGATACCCTTTACCCTATCCTAAAAAATAAAATTTACAAAAGTATCGAACCGATTCCCCTACCATATGAATCTATATCTGGTGTGGATAATATTGATAAAGTGATCGATATCAACCAATCCCCTATCGGCAAAACACCCCGAAGCAATCCAGCAACCTATTGTAATGTATTTTCTGATATACGTGCTCTTTTTACAGCAACGGTTGAAGCCCAAATTAGAGGCTATAAGATAGGACGCTTTAGCTTTAATGTAAAAGATGGAAGGTGTGCGGAGTGTCAGGGCAAAGGAGTTAATGAAATAGCCATGAATTTTCTTCCTGATTTAGAAATCGAATGCGATGTATGTCAAGGCCAACGGTATAACGCTGAGACTTTGGAAATCAAATACAAAGGCAAAACAATTAGTGATGTATTAAATATGTCTTTCAATCAAGCATGCGATTTTTTCGAGAATATACCTAAGCTTAAAAAGAAACTTCAAGTTATTCGGGATGTGGGCCTGGGATATTTGACTTTAGGACAACGGTCTACCACTCTCTCTGGAGGAGAATCACAGAGAATCAAATTAGCTCGAGAATTGACCAAAATAGCCACTGGCAAAACCTTATACATTTTAGATGAACCAACGACTGGTTTGCATTTAGAGGACATTCGAGTTCTCCTGAAGGTGTTGAATGCACTAGTGGATAAAGGAAATACCATTCTGATAATAGAACACAACCTTGATGTAATCAAACAGGTGGATTATATCATTGATATTGGTCCAGAAGGGGGGAAAGACGGAGGTGAAATTGTAGCTTTCGGCAGACCGGAAAAAATCATTTCAAACCCCAGTAGTTATACTGCTCAATATCTTTCAAAAGAAATTCGACAAGGAAAATCAAAAAAATTAAACCATGAGTAAACCAAAGTCCCTTAATTGGCACCAGCATAAAACACAAGATCATTGGATGATTTTTAGAGTAATCAGTGAGTTTGTAGAAGCATTTGACTCTTTGGAATCTATAGGACCTTGTGTATCAATTTTCGGTTCGGCACAAACAAATCCTGACCACTCAGACTATAAACTAACAGTTGATATTTCTGAAGCCATAGTAAAACTTGGATTTGGAATAATAAGTGGTGGTGGACCAGGAATTATGGAAGCAGCTAATAAAGGGGCCTACCAAGCAAATGGAACTTCCGTAGGGCTTCATATAGAACTTCCTGCGGAACAAATTAGTAATCCATATATTGACAAAGACCGGTTGATTGCGTTCAGGTATTTTTTTACACGAAAAGTGATGTTTGTAAAATATGCTCAAGGATTTGTGGTTCTTCCAGGTGGATTTGGTACCCTTGATGAATTTTTTGAAGCAGTTACGCTAATACAAACCCAAAAAATCAATCGATTTCCCATTATTTTGGTGGGTTCTGAGTATTGGAAAGGTCTTGTAAATTGGATGGAGGGTGTTTTAAAAAAAACAGGTAAAATCGGCACTGATGACTTACAACTCTTTAGTATAGTTGACACTGCAGATCAAGTAATTGCCGAGTTAAAAGGATTCCATAAAAAAGGAATTTATCGTCCCAATTTCTGAGAGCCAATATGTGGGAGTAATTCATTGGCAATGGTGAACACTAAAGCATTTTTTCTTTTTCTCGTAGGTTTTTTTTTAGTTGTCCTCATAAGTCCTATTTGGAGCCAATCCTTTAGAACCCAGTATACTATTGATGCTGAACTAAAAAATGCGAGTGATTACCGGATTATTGTGAATCAAAAAATTAGATTTTTTAATCCTACCAACGAAACTACCAATACCATTTATTTATTGGATTGGAGCAATGCATACAAGGACAGCCAGACTCCTCTTTCTAAACATTTGGCAGAAGATTTTAATCGTCGGTTTTACCTATCAAGCATTAATACAAAAGGATTTACCATCGTCAATTCAATTGTCTCTGATAGTGTAGAGTTAGACTTTCAACGATTGAAAGATCAACCGGACATCATTAAGGTTCTTCTTCCTGATTTTCTCCATACTAACCAGAGTTTAATCATCAATTTGCAATATCAGATAAAAATTCCAAGTAATCGATTCACTGGAATTGGCATTAAAAATGGAGAGCGAATAACCCTAAGAAATTGGTATATAACATTGGCTCCATTTATAGATGGGGATTGGCTTTTGGATAGTGAATTAGACTTGAGCGATAACAGCACATTACCATCTGATTTTCGAATCAATTGGACTCTTCCAAGAGGAACACACGTTGCTAGCAATCTAATTCTTGATAATTCAGTTTCTGATTCGCTATATAGAAAATGTAAATTTATTGGGAGTAATCTAACATCTGCAGATTTTGTTTTTAGTTATAGAAAACTGTTTGAGCAGTTTAAACTAATCAATGGGAGAACCATTGAGACCGACATAATCCCTTCTTCACTAAGCAAAGATGAATTAAATCGACTGGTGGAGAAAATTGACAATTTCATCATTGAGCGAATGGCCATGCACTGGCATCCAAAACAAATGGTTTTGCAATTAGATCACGATAAAAATCCATTTTTAGGTCTCAATTTATTGCCGAGGTGGCTTGATTTGTATCCCGATGGTTTCCGTTTCGAACTTGAATTCTTAATTGCTCATTTACGTTCGTATTTACATAATATTCCAATAAATAAGAGGAAGAATCATTGGATTATTGGTGGATTACAGACCTATATGATGATTAAATATGTTGAAGAGTACTATCCAAATTTGAAATTTATAGGTAATATTTCGAAGATTAAGCTGTTTGAATCATATGAGTGGGGTAATTTAAATTTCGTTGACAGTTTTTTGCTTTTTGTTCAAGCAGTTGAAGCCTCTCAAAGCTTTCAGCCCGATGCTTTATCCAAAGAAAAATTAACGCGCACTAACCAACAAACGATTTCCCCATATCGAGTTGGGACAGGGCTAGTTTATCTAGAGGAATACTTCGAAGAAAATGTCCCTGATGTTGATTTTAGGCACATCATCAGAGAGTATACATCATTTATGTTTCGAAAATCTGGAACGGACAAATCAAGAGACTTTTCTAGTTTTTTTCAAGATCGAACTGATAAAAAATTGGATTGGTTTTTTGACACCTATTTGAACGATGATCAAAACTATGACTTATCTATAAAAAATTTTGAAAAATCTCGAGATCAATTTGAGATCACACTTGAAGAAAAAAACGGAAAGTCCTTACCTGTTAAGGTTTCGTTTTTGAATAATGAAAAGGAAGAAATCGAATTCATATGGGTACATTTAGACAAAAACGAGCCTAGGAATTTCTCCTGGTCTGTTAATGATGGTGTATACATAGCTGTCAATCCATTTTTGACCTTAGCGGACAGCAATCTAAAAAATAATTGGAGAAAGATAAAAACAAAAGCTGATATAAAACCAATCAAATTGAAATTGGGGTTTGATATTGATGATCCTACAAAAACTCAGATATTCTACTACCCTTGGACCAAGTATAATAGATATGATGGAGTAACAATTGGGGGAAGATTTTTTAATGCTCAAGAAAAAAAGCAAACTTTTGAATTTGATTTTGAACCCTTATACTCTATAAAAGAAGACACTTTTGTAGGAAATGCTCAAATTGTTTTCAACTCTTTTAGAGATAATAAAATAAAATACCGAGATCAGTATTCAATTTATTTCAACACGTTTCATTACAACACAGGTTTGAGATATTCTGTGATAAAACCCACCGTTCGTTGGTTCTTCAGACCATCTAATTTGAGATCTCGTAAGGGTCATCTTGGTGAAATTTCATTGTATTCTGTTCGTTTTGACACTTTGGGAGATACTCCTTCATTAGTGCCTAATTATGATATTTTGAGTTTAAGGCATATGTTTTCAAATAGAGAAGTCATTGATTACTTCACTTTTGAGAGCAACATCGAATTTTCTTCTGGTTTTACGAAGGCATCATTCAACTTGGATTATCGAAGGCTTCAGCATAGTGGAAGTCAATTGGGGCTAAGATTTTTTATGGGTAAATTTTTGATTAATTCACTCAATGACCCTTACTTCCATTTTCGGTTAAGCAAACCAGTGGATTACTTATTTCGATACAATGTATTTGGCCGAAGTGACGATACGGGTATTTTCAGTCAGCAATTCATCAAGGGAGATGGTGGTTTCAAAACAGATTTTATAGATGGCATATCTGATAATTTTCTTAGCTCCATCAATGCTTACTTTGGAATATGGAAATTTGTTGAACTGTATGGAGATTTTGCCTTACAAAAATCTAAGGAATCAAGGGCAAAGACATTTTGGGATGGTGGGATTCGGTTAAATATAGTTCCAGATTATTTTGAGTTATATTTTCCGATTGTTGCTAAAGGGAGTACACCAATTACAGAGCATGGCTATTTAAACAATGTCAGATTTACCTTCTTTCTTCATCCAAATGTATTTAGGGAACTATTCAATAAACGTTGGGAATAGATACGCTTATTTTTATACGCAAGTTTGTCAATAACAACATTATAGTATTGACATTCAACTACTTGTAATTCTATCCACTACAACAAAGTCCTCTTAATTGAACTGTTTTGGTCTGCTTATCTTAGAAAATTATTTGGTCAATATATCCTGTCTAGAAAGGGAGAATATAGCCTTATTTTGTTTTGATTTTAGGGGTCTATAACGGGAAGTTCAAAATCATCAAAAGCACTGGGTTCAGCTATGGTATTTTCAATTTCAGACCAGTGTTTCGGAGCAGAAATAGAAAGATTCACAGGTCCATGGTTGGTGACCAATATATCGTCTTCAATGCGAATCCCGATATCCCACCATTTGGGATCGCAATTACTACCAGAAGGAATATAAATACCCGGCTCAACAGTGATGATCATATTATTCTTGAGAACCCCGTACTCTCCCAAATCATGGACATCCAACCCAATGTGATGGGTAACTCCATGAGGAAAATATCGACTGAATTCTTCTGGATTTTGGATAATTCCTAGTGCCAATAGCCCATCTTTTATTACTTGACTACTGGCTTGGTAAATTGAGCTGAATGAATTTCCAACTTGGACAGCATTTATTCCAGCTTCTTGAGCTTGATAAACGATTTCATACAAAGCCCTTTGTTGTTCATTGAATTTCCCCGAGACAGGGATAGTCCGAGTAACATCGGCAGTATAATACTGATATTCGGCACCGATATCCATTAAAATCAGTTCTCCTTTGATATTGATTTTGTTATTTGAGGTATAGTGAAGAATACAGCCATTACCACCTGCACCTACAATAGAAGGGAATCCTTGGTGTGCTGCACCATATTTTTTGTGAACAAATTCGTGCATTCCTTGAACCTCACTTTCAGTCATATCTTCATTGATGGCTTTCATTACCTCAAGATGACCTTGAACAGTAATCTGAATTGCCTTTTTTAATAATCGGATTTCTTGATCAGTTTTAATTTCTCTGAGTTGGGTTAAATATTGTCTTAACGAATGAAAATCATATCTATATTTCCGAATATAGTCTTGGGAATCTTGTTTGATATCCAAAATATTTCTATTGATAGACCCCAGAAAAAAAGATACAACTTCATTCTGGCTCCGCTTGGAATCATCTTGTACCATCTTTATTAGTCTATTTTTTAATTGAAGAGAATCTTCAGGATGGCCAACACTGATAGATTCCAATAGACCATACAATTCAATGTCAAAATGCTGTGGGTAGTTTATTTTGCTCTTAAATATCTCAACCAAATCATATAAATCACTTGAATCTTGAGTGTCCTCAATATCGTTTTTGAATTCGAAGAAGAGAATTCTATCAAGACTGGAAATATCCATCTGAAAATCAAGGAACGTGCTTTTTGGAAAAACTCTCTGAAACCCCATTGATAAAGCTCCCTGTACCCCCTTTCTTGGACCTTCCCACATTTCCATATATGGATCTGATTCTTGAACAAATATCACCTCATTATACATTCCAATACTATCTGACTGTTTTTCAGAAAATAGAATCAATACCGAGTGTGGTTCAAGCCACCCGGTGAGATAATAAAAATTGGGATCTTGATGATAAGGATAATCAACAGAATTTGATCTATTTCTAATTGGAGCCCCAAATAGAATAGCCACGGAATTATGCGGCATCAAATTTCGCAATGATTCTCTCCTTTCCTTATGAAAATCAAATGGTAGCTGATCTTTTTCTTGGCCAAATACCCCCAAATGAGAGCTCAGACCAAATAACAGATTAATAATCAGTAATAGAATTTTTTTCATATCCAATGCTTTGTATTCTCGGTCAATTTACTAACTAAATATTAGACTATGCTTAAAGTTTATAATTTTACTCTCATGCGTAAAACCCTTCTTTATCATACTCATGTCAAATTGAATGCCAAAATGGTTCCTTATGCAGGATTTTTGATGCCTCTTCAATATCAAGGAGTACAGATAGAACACCTAACGGTTAGAAATCATTTGGGCGTTTTTGATGTATCTCATATGGGCGAATTTATCGTCGAAGGACAGCAAGCAAGACAATTCTTACAATTTGTTTGCAGTAACGATATCAACAAGCTCTACAAAGGTAGAGCACAATATAATTTTATGCCCAATGGTCAATCAGGAGTCGTTGATGATATGATTGTTTACCAGCTAGAAGATTCAAAGTATCTTCTAGTAGTTAATGCAGCAAATATTGAAAAAGATTGGAACTGGCTAGACAAACATAAAAGAAGATTTGAAGTTAAGCTGACCGACAGGTCTGTTCAAACAAGCCTTTTAGCCATTCAGGGGCCGAAAGCACTCAAAGCAATGCAAAATCTAACTAGCGTTGATTTAAGTTCCATGAAATTTTACCACCATAAGTCAGCGATGTTTGCTGGAATTAATGATGTGCTGATAGCCACCACAGGTTACACAGGGTCAGGAGGTATAGAAATCTACTTTGAAGCTAAATATTCAACGACAATATGGAAAAATATCCTGGATGCGGGAAAAGCATATGAAATACAACCCATAGGGTTAGCCGCTAGAGATACCCTTAGAATTGAAATGGGATTCTGTCTATATGGACAAGAATTGTCTGAAACTATTTCACCCATATCATCTGGTCTTGGATGGGTAGCAAAACCTGAAACTAAATGTATTGACCATCAATTTTTAACCCATCAGAAAGCCAATCCTCCCAGAAAAAAACTTGTTGGCTTTATACTTAAAAATAGAGGGATTCCCCGCCAAGGAAATATAGTTATTGATTCCGAAGGAAATAGTATTGGACACATTACTTCGGGTACCTTTTCGCCAGTACTTAAAAAGGGAATCGCTCTCGGGTTTGTTGATAGGGGTATTGAGATTGGTCAGTTGGTAAATATGAAAATTCGAAATAAAATAATAGAAGCTGAAGTGGTTAAGCCACCTTTTATTAAACGCTAAAGTCGTCTGAACGAGATAATCATAAATTTTTATTGTCACTGCATCTAAAAACTAAATAAGTGGGAAGGGCATTTGAATTCAGGAAAGAACGAAAATTCAAAAGGTGGAGTGCAATTGCTAAAACCTTCACCAGATTGGTTAAAGATGTCTATATGGCAGTTAAAGAAAGTGGCCCCGACCCAAAAAACAATGCCAAACTCAGAGCTATAATCCAAAATTGCAAAGCAGCAAATATGCCCAAAGAAAATATTGAACGGGCAATAAAAAAAGCAACACAAAATGAAAACAAAGACTATAAAGAAGTCAATTATGAAGGATATATACCAGGGGGAATCGCTCTATTTATTCAGACCACTACAGATAACAATAATAGGACTGTTGGAAACATCAGAAGCTACTTCAATAAGGTTGGTGGAAATTTAGCTACCTCAGGTTCAGTGGAATATCTATTTGACCATTATTGTCATTTTACAATTCAGCTAAAGGAAATCATTCTTGACGAATTAGAGTTTTCCCTGATTGATTTTGGTGTTGAACATTTACATTTGAATAAAAATTTACTGACCATAGTTGGACCATTTGATCAATTTGCCTCAATCCTAAGTTTTTTGGAAAACCAACAAATTGATATCGTTTCTTCAGGTTTTGAAAGAATCCCCAAAAAACAAGTAAAAGCGAATCAAAAAGAAAAGGACTTATTCTATAAACTACTTGACAAACTAGAGAATGACCAAGATGTTCAACAAGTGTTTTATAACCTTGAAGTATAATCAAACGATAGTCAAATTTCAGCAGTCTATCTATTTTACATTCAAGCAAATAGCACTCCAAAAATCAGGCGAGTCTTTTAGTGCCATCTGATTTCTATTAGTACATTTTTTACGATAGTCTCTTATTTATTTTTTGATAAAATTCTCTAGCCCTAATAAGATCTTCGGGGGTATCAATTCCTATTGTGTTGGTATTATTTATTACCATACGAATTTTCATCCCTATTTCTAAAAAACCTATTGCTTCTATTTTCTCTTCGTTTTCTAAGGGTGATCTTGGACGGTCTTTGAGATCTTGAAGTGTTGCCTTTCGAAATCCATAGACTCCCTGATGTTTGTAAAAGGCATTAAATCCTGTCTTTCCTCTCCGGTAAGGTATAACTGAACGAGAAAAATAAAGGGCATTACTGTAGATATCTGTAACCACCTTTACGTTGTTTGGATTTTCTATTTCTCTTCCATCTTCGAATAATACCATAGATGAAACGATATCAATATCATCATTAGAATCATCCTTGAATTCGTTCAACATATCCATAATACAGGATTTCGATAGAAATGGCTCATCACCCTGAATGTTGAATATAATCTCCCCATCAAACAAATCAACGACATCAGCAACTCGATCAGTACCACATTCATAATTCAAAGGTTTGTATATAACTTCACCACCGATATCATTGATAACTTTTTGAATTTTAATACTGTCAGTAACTACAGCTACTTTATGAAAAATATCGAATTTTAATGCATTGAGATACGTATGCTCAATGATGGATTTCTGCCCGATAGTCTGTAAAAGTTTTTGGGGTAAACGACTAGAAGCCAATCGAGCAGGAATCAAACAAACTGCTCTCATCAGATAAAACCTCTATTAGGTACCTGAGTGAATATCATTTGATTCATCATCATCAATAGTATAACTTTACTTTTCATGAACAACAAAGTTTGGTAATTATTTCAAATATTGAACCTTTTGGAGAATAATTTTAGTTAATTCACATAAGAAATTCGGAATAAATGTAGTTAGTTTAAATTTGTAGATGGGAAAAATGAACATAGAAAATGTAAATTTGTTAAAATTGAAAATAATTTGAATTAAATGAACAAAAAAACCAAGACAGTTAGCGTTGTGGTCCTATGGGTGCTGTCAATTTTTTTTACCGTAAAAATTTATCAATCCATCAATGATCCCATCAGGTTCAACAAAATCAAAAATCAACGATATGCAGTTGTTATTGATCGGCTGAAAGATATCCGTATTGCTCAGATAGCTCACAAAGATGTTATTGGAAAATTTGCGAAAGATTTTGATAGTCTGATCTCTTTTGTGGATAGAGGAATATTCACCATAACCCAGCAACGAGATTCATCCTATTATGCCTACGATCCAATTTATCAAATTGATATGCTACAAGAAGTAATAATCATTGATACTCTAGGATTTGTTTCAGTGAAAGATTCACTCTTTGGAAATGATCTAAGGTTCTTAGAAATGGCTGCGATACCCATAAAAGATGTGGATGAAACCTTTGATTTAAAAGCCAAAATCATTGATAAAAACGGATTTAAGGTCCCCGTATTCGAAGTTAAAGTTCCTAAAAAAATCATACTCCACGACCAAAACGAACGCTTGCTAAAACAAGAAGAGGAATTGGTTTCTGTGGATGGAGTAAATGGTCCAGATATTGTCCTCGGATCCCTCACTGATGTCAGTACCAATGGAAATTGGCCCACAATTTTTGATGCCCAAAGAGAATAATTGAATTGACATCACCAGAGAAACTTTCGATCCATTTATTCTTGGATGAATTTTTCCTTAGTAAATCAAACCAATTAATTTCTGGAGTACAATCCGATTTTTCCAAATTGGGTTCCTTGATTTCTAGTAATATTCCAAAAAAAAGAAATGAACAATACCAGATTGAGTGTATCGCCTTTGAATATCCCTCAGTGTTTGTTCCAAACAAATACTTTCGCCAAAGTACACCCATTGATTATATCAAAAATTTCTGTCAAAAACCTTCAAACTACTCTTGCAGCTATAACCTAATTCAAAAACATAACCTAATTAATGTTTTTTACACCTCAGATAGATTAGATAGTCTAAGTGAAGAGCTAAAAACCGAATTAAAATCTGTTCATGCCTGGGATAAGATCTACCACTTTCTTACCAGAAACATAGGAAAAATCCATTCAGATAATAAACTCGTAGTTTTTTTTCAATCTCGTTATCTAGACCTATTTTTTTTTAAAGGCAAAAAGTTTTGCGGCGCAAATCGCTTTGAATATGAGAGCGAGACAGAATTGATTTATATTTTACTTTGCTTTATTGAAGCAAATAATTTATCATACAGAAATCTTGCAATAGTTCCAATAGGAAAACAAGAAAAATATGTCCCTATATATAATAGCCTAAAAGATTATTTCAAAATCGAATACTTCAACAATGAAATAATCCCAACTGAAGCAACCCATAGTATCTACCATTATCCATGGTATTTGTTTAGTTGAGGTGATACGAATCATTGCTGGAACTCATAAGGGAAGAAAAATTAGATTTCCCCATGGATTAAACGCTAGACCTACTTCTGACCGTGTAAAAGAGGCTCTTTTTAATATTATTAATTCTATGTTTGATTTCCAAAAAATTTCAGTTTTGGATTTATTTTCTGGAACCGGAAATATTAGCTATGAATTCGCTTCAAGAGGAACAGAGCTAATTACTGCTGTTGAAGGTAATTATAAATCAGCCAATTTTTTAGACAGAACATGCCGTGATTTAAATATGTCAATCAATGTAGTTCATATGAATGCCTATGACTATTTAGAAGTCTGTCAAGAAAAATTTGATCTAATATTTGCTGACCCACCCTATAATTTTAATCAGAAATCTTATCATCAATTAATCAGGCGCATCGAAAAAAAAGAGTTGCTAAAACCTGAGGGAAGTTTGATTATTGAGCACGAAAAGAAAACAGACCTCTCTGGGGAGAATTTGTTCTCCGAGAATAGAAAATATGGTAATTCTTGTCTTAGTTTTTATAACCAAAAGGCAGACCGATAAGCCGGATTCTGTCGAGATCTACCATTTATCTGGGATCGCCATTACTGACGAACTCTAGCCATCTACCCTCTCACATCGAACGAGAAGTTCTCAAACGTGAGTATACTTGATGTTGCACCGCATAGAGTTTACCTGATTTCACTACAACCGTGTTGTACATTCTTTCTGTTGCACTTGTCCTACTTAATTATCTTAAGTGACGGGTGTTACCCGCTATGCTTCTCTGTGGTGTCCGGACTTTCCTCCCAACTGAATTGAGCGGTAGACTAGTCTGCCACCGGTAAAATTATAACAATGAAGTTTAAAAATTAGATGAATTTCATTTTCCAGAAGTAGATATTCGGAAGATCATCTGCTTAACTTTGTTGAAATGAAAAATTTTGTTGTTTCAGCCCTTAAATATCGTCCGAAAAGATTCCAAGATGTCGTAGGACAAGAATTAGTTACCCAGACACTTCAAAATGCTCTAGATAGAAATCAACTTCCCAAAGCCCTTCTGTTTTGCGGTCCACGAGGTGTTGGTAAAACCAGCTGTGCCCGAATTTTAGCAAAAAAAGTTAACGAATCCTCTGATAATCAAAAAAATGAAGAAGACTTTTCATTCAATATTTTCGAACTGGATGCAGCTTCGAATAACTCAGTTGAGGATATCCGAAGACTAAACCAACAGGTAAGAATCCCTCCACATATTGGGACACATAAAATCTATATCATTGACGAAGCTCATATGCTGAGCACACAAGCATTTAATGCTTTTTTAAAAACCTTAGAAGAACCTCCAAAAAATGTAATATTTATTCTGGCAACAACAGAAAAAAACAAAATAATACCCACTATTCTATCCCGCTGTCAAGTTTATGATTTCAGGCGTATTTCAGTCAAAGAAATCGTTGGGTATCTCTCAAAGATTACTGAAGATAAAACTCTATTCTACCAAGAAGATGCTTTATACCTTATAGCCCAGAAAGCAGATGGTGCAATGCGTGATGCACTTTCTATCTTAGACCGAATGGTCAGTTTCACCAATGGAAGGCTAACCACCAAACTAGTGGCAAAGAATCTAAACATTCTCGACACTGAAAGTTATCTTGAAATTGTAAATAACATCAAGTCCGGCAAGACCTCTGAAGTGATATTGAAATATAATGATCTGTTTTATAGCGGTTTTGATAATTATGAATTCGTTTTAGGTTTAGGTCAGCACTTACGAAACATTTTACTTACCAAGAGCCCCAAAACGACTAACCTATTAGACTATGGGGAAAACATTATTGATTTGTATCAACAACTGGCAAAAAAAATTAAAGTTACTTGGCTTTTAGAGGCTTTACAAATTGTACACCAGTGTGAGTTAACCTATAAGACTAGTCATAACAAACAACTCCACATTGAACTGTGTTTGCTCCAATTGGTATCCTTAGACTTTGTCAAAAAACCCCCCAATAAACTGATTCCGGTAGAGGATATTCGAAATACTAAATCACCAAGTATTGAATCCCAGATAGATAGAACTAATACTGGAAGTAGTAGTTTACCATTAAATAAAGAAGATAAACCTCCATTAGAAAATCAAAATCATAGTAAAACTGAAACAAAAACTTCTAAAGAGAATTCTGACCAAAAGCCACCAGTTAATCCGATCATACCTGGAAATGAATCCTCTAATGGTATAAAGACCAAATCAGCTGTAAAAAAAGTTCATAGTCCAATTAGCCAAATTCAGACGTCTAAAACACCTGATAAACCCTCATTTAATACCCCGGATAATCTTGCCACGGTAAATAAAGATACTCTTGCCATACCTGAGATAGATAGTACGATAGGGAATAAAAAAGAGGTTGAGCATCTAGTCTCAGCTTTGGATTTTCTTAGTAGTAAAACCTATGAAGGAAAACAAAAGGTTTTAGATAATGAAGGTATCAATCAATTTAAAAAGGATATGAAGTCTCATTGCAATTCTAATCCAGATTTGTCTCAACTAGCAATCCTGGAAAAGGGAGAGTTTGAAATAAATCATAACAACCTAATCACTTTTTCAGCCAATGGGTCTAACATGATAAAAAATAAGTTTCTGAAAATTCAACCCAAACTTGAATTAGCAATGAAAAACTATTTTAATTCTCAAACCATCAGACTGGAATGCACTCTTGGTATCAAGAAACCCATTGACAAACCAATGTCCAATGAGGAAAAAGTGAAATACTTTATCAAAAAAAATAAAGCTTTGGAAAAGCTCATCAGAGAGCTAAATCTTGAGTAGTTTTTTCCCGTCCTCAAGAATTAATTCCCGAATCATGCCATCGGATAATCCTGTTTTTGGTACATAGATTGATTTTGCTTTTGACCATAGCAAAATGTTCATGTATATCTGCATGGCAGGAATGATTACATCGGACCTATCTGGGTTCAATTTGTACCTGGTGATTCTTTGGAAGTAATCCATTGAACTCAGTTCTTGATAAAAGGTAAAGAGCTTAAGGTAGGATAAAGGCTTCCCCTCCCCTAAACCAGCTAATTTGTGAAGCTTATTGATGTTTCCCCCTGTTCCCAAAATATTCACTTTTTTATAAGGCTTTAGGTGTGCTTTAACCCATGTTTCCATATTGTCCCATAAACTTTGTTCAACCAGATTATTAATCAGTCGTACTGTACCTATTCTAAAAGACCTGGAATCGGTAAACTTTCCATTTTTTAATAATGATATCTCGGTGCTCCCTCCACCTACATCTACATATAAATAAACTTTTTGTTGATCAATAATACTTGAAAAAGTTGTTCTTGAGATAACCTCTGCTTCTTTCTTCCCTGAGATTATTTCAATTTTAATCCCAGACTCGCGATAAACCTTTTGGACTATTTCAGCTCGATTTGTAACAGAGCGAAGTGCTGAAGTAGCATAAGCAGCATATTTTTTTACCCCATGGACTTGCATCAATAAATCAAACGCAACCATCGCTTTTACTAGTCGATTAAAATTATGACTAGAGATTACCCCTTTGGTAAATGCATCTTCACCAAGCCTTATGGGTACACGGACAAGTGAGTTCTTTTGATAAGAAGACACTCCGTTCTGGGTAATTATATTGGCTAACAAAATACGTACAGCATTAGAACCTATATCTATTGCCGCATATTTTTCAATTTTCACCAACAGTAGCTTCTGATTGTTGCTTTAAAAAATTATAAACCTCAAGCTGAGACCTCACCTGATAATCCTCATGGGAATCACGAAATTTATTCTGAGGATTTTGGTTAATCAATCTAGCCTTTTTATTGTCTTTCCAGTATATATCAAAAGTATTCATGATTTGTTTTTTTAGCTCCTCATCATAAATAGGTACTGCAACCTCTACCCTTGAATGGAGGTTTCTAGTCATTAAATCAGCAGAAGAAATGTAAACAATTGGATTTCCTGCATTGGTAAAAATGTATACCCTAGAGTGTTCTAAAAATCTATCTAAGATACTGATGACTTCAATGTGCTGACTGACCCCTTTTAAATTGGGGATTAAGCAACAAAGCCCTCTGACAATCATATCAATTTTTACATTTTCTTGACTGGCCTTATACAATAACTTGATTATCGGCCAATTAGATACACTATTTACCTTTATCTTTATTCCTGAGGGTAATCCCTTTTTCTGGTTATTTATTTCTTGCTTGATCAATCGTTTGAAAGTATTTAAGGTATAGTTCGGTGAAACCACAATATGCTTGTATTTGTAGTTTTTAAAGGGAGTTCTTAAAAAATCGAAGACTTTTTTTACATCTTTTAAAATTGGTTGGTGTGAAGTTAATAATGTATAATCCGTATATACTCTTGAATTACTTTCGTTGAAATTTCCTGTACTGATAAACCCATAATACTTGACCTTGCCTCTTTCATGTCGCTCAATTAAACATATTTTAGAGTGCACTTTCAATCCGGAAATTCCAAAAATGAGCTCAACACCAGAGGATTCTAAGGCATGGGCATGACTGAGATTATTGCTTTCATCAAACCTGGCCTGCAATTCAATTTGAACCAATACTTTCTTACCGTTTCGTGCTGCATTAATTAATGCTCTGACCACATTAGATATTTTGGACAGCCTATAAATGGTTATTTTGATGGACTTTACCGCTGGATCCACAGCGGCTTCTTGCAAAAGTTTAACTATGTAACCAAAATTTTGATACGGAGTATGAATCAGATAATCTTTCTTTTTTATCAATGATATTAAACTGCTTTCCATTGAAAGGTTAGGAACATTGATTGGTTCTATAGATCTATACTGTAAATCCTTTCTTCCCAAAGAAGGAAAATCAAGATAATCACTTCGGTTGTGGTACCTACCCCCTGGAATTAGGCTATCAAATTCATTGACACCTAACTTTTCCTTAATTATTTTCAAGGTATCACCCGAAATATTTTGATCGTAAACCAAACGTACTGGTTCAGCTAAGATTCTTTCTTCTACGCTTGATTTTATTTTTTCTGCATAGCTCTTGGAAAAGTCTTCTTCAAGATCCAAAATAGCATCTCGGGTTACTTTGATCATGTGTGCCTCTATATTTGTGCAATCAAATGGATGAAAAATCATTTCAAGATTAAGTCTGATCACATCATCTAAAAAGATTACACACTTTTTATCACTCCCCTTTTCTCTTGGCAAAACCACAAACCTATCAATTTCCTTGGGGATTTCTATCAGCACAAATTGTGGTGGATTGAATTTATTTTCTTCTTTTCTTATAATCAATTTTACAGCAAGTAAGGTGTTGGTATTGGTTAAGTTTTCTGGAGTTAAATCTGTAAGAAAAAGTATGGATAGCAAGTTATTTACCTTTTTGATAAAGTAGTTTTTCAAAAATCTGATTTGTTTTGCATTAGCTCCTTTTTCATCAATGAAATGAATATTCTGCTGCTTGAGTTCTTCATGAATTTTTTCAAGCGCGCTATTACTTTTTTTTTGGAGTCTAATAACTTTCTGGTTGATTTTAGAAATTAATTCTGATATTGGAAACCCATGTATAAGTTCTCTGTCTGAATCCTGAGAAAGAGATATATGCTTTAGGGTCGCATAGCGAACCTGAAAAAACTCGTCGAGATTACTTGAAAAAATACCCACAAACCTCAATCGTTCCAAAAGAGGAACACTGGGGTCTTCAGCTTCTTGAAGCACTCGAGCATTAAAATCAAGCCAGCTTAGGTCTCGATAAATAAAATGACGCTTCATTGTTCTAGTTGTCCTGGAAGTACCATAATTGTTTTACCATTTCCAATTTCTCTCCAAGATTCTTGTTCGAAACTGACCAATCCGAAACTTGCCGTAGGTAAATGCCCTACAGAAAGGTCACCTAATTGATTAATACAAGATTCAAACCCAGGGTTGTGACCTACCAAGACTACCTTAGCAAAATAATTGTCTAGCTGATAAATGAAATCAATTATTGGTTGATCCGAAAAAGTATACAATGATTCGGCTATTTCTAATAGATTGAAATTCAACTTCAATCCCCTCACTAATAATTCAGCAGTTTGAGATGCCCTTTTTGCTGGGGAACTGAATACTTTATCAACTTCACTAAAATGATGACTATAATGCTTAAGTAGCATCTTCATTCGATTGGCTCCTTTTTGTTTGATTGGTCTAACTCGATCACTTGAAAATCCATCCGGAGAATACCATTGGGATTTAGCATGTCTAAGAAATATCAGTTTTTTCATCATTCAACATCTAGGGAGCAAGCCGATGGATTTCCCAGTTTTCAGTTCTATAGGTATATCTAAAACGATCATGTAGTCTATTTTTTTGTCCTTGCCAAAATTCATACTCTTCCGGAATCACCCTATACCCTCCCCAATTTAAAGGTTTTGAAACAACTTTATGTGAATAAGATGTTTCTAATTGAGCATATTTCTTTTCTAGGCTATTTCTATTGGGGATAACTGAGCTTTGTTCCGACAACAATGCTGCCAATTGACTTCCTTTAGGTCTCGACTGGAAATACTGCTCGGCGATTCTGTCATCCACTATATGGGCTATTCCTTTGATTAGAATTTGTTGAAATTTATAGGGCCAGTAAAAACTGAGGCTTACCCTCGGATTATTAGCAATTGCTCTACCCTTTTGACTCAATAAATTCGTGTAAAATCCAAAACCATTTTCTCCAAAAAATTTAAGTAAAACCACTCTAGCTCTAGGGTATCCATCCAATCCAATGGTTGAAAGAGTCATTGCATTGGGTTCCTTTACTTTATTTTCATTAGAAACCTGGTCAAACCATAAGGAAAATTGCTCCAAAGGGTCACCAGACAGATCTTTTTTAGACAGTCCAAGACTACTGTATTGGGTTCTTAATTTGCCGATATCTCTATTCATCTCATCAATTTACTAATTTATTTTTAAAACTGAAATACTCTCAAATCTTCGGCTAATTCTGTGGATTGAAAAACGGTTTTGGCTTCTTTCAGATGGTCTTTTTTGGTTTTGTATCTGGCCGAATAATGACCTAAAATCAGTGTTTTCACTCCTGCCCTTTTGGCAATTAGAGCTGCCTCTCTTGCTGTTGAATGAAAAGTTTGTTCTGCTTTTTTTCGTTCTGATTCCAAAAAAGTAGCTTCATGGTACAGCACATCAACACCCTTGATCATTGAAATGATGTGGGGTTTGTACGCAGTATCACTACAATAAGCGTAACTATGATACGATCCCGGTTTGGTTAATGCTTGATTTGGGATTGTTTTCCCAGTATTAAATTTCAAATCTCTTCCTGCCTTGAGTTGTTCCGCTTCACAACTCTGGAAATTAAGACCTCTTCTGGGGTTTTCAGCGTCAATTACTCGATTCGAAGGGGTAAACTCAATTAAAAATCCATTTGTATAGATGCGATGATTCAAAGGAATTGTACTCAATTTAATATTAGATTGATTAAAGATCACTTCAGATTCATCTTTGTAAAGCTCAACAAAATTGAGTTGATAAGAAAGGGATAATTTGGTAATATTTATTTGAAGTTGGATAATTTCTTTAAGCCCTCTGGGACCGAATATAGTAAGAGGAGTTGTTCTTCCAAAATGAGATGAACTGGTTAAAAAGCCAATTAAGCCATGATAATGATCTCCATGCAGATGTGAAATCAAGATATAATCAATACTTCTGAATTTAATTCTCACTTTTTTCATTTGAATTTGGGCTCCTTCTCCACAATCAATAAGAAAGATTTTCGAACCTAACTCCAAGACTTGGCTTGTGGTAAATCCATCTGCTCTGGGGGTGGATGAATTGCAACCCAAAATGGTGAGACGCATATCAATCAAATAGTTCTTTCTGCATTCGATCAAATTGGATATAATCGATAGCTTCTTGTAATGTGGGAGTTGCAACCAAACAATCAGATAATTCATCAGGTACTTTTTCCTTAGTCACCAGCACAATGATCAGTTTTAATTCCTGAAATTTAGTTTGGATGTCTTTGAACCCATCGTAATTTAAAAGAAAATCACCATCTGTACATTCAACGATCATACTCATTGGGTGTTTTGTGAACCTAGCCCCTTGAGTGAATTTAACTATCGGAGTAAACCCCTCCTTTTTTGGTTGTAGGAAATAGATCTGATCTTCAAGAACTGTAATTTTCATTGGGGACAATTTTTTGTTTTGACGCCAAAAGATAAATTACTGCCATTCTGACCGCAACTCCATTTTCAACTTGGTCGAGAATTATGGCTTGGTCTGAATCAGCTACCTCACTTGTTATTTCAATTCCTCTATTAATTGGCCCTGGATGTAGAATAAAGATTTGTTTATCTAATTTTTCAATCAATGATTTAGTTAATCCGTATTGCAAAGAATAATCTCTCAGATCTGGAATTACTGTCTTGTCTATTCTTTCTTTTTGAACTCTTAGCATATTCACAGCATCACTCCATTTTAAGGTTTCGAGAAGATTGGAACTCAGTTCAACACCTAGATTTTGGGCATTTACTGGGATGAGTGATTTAGGACTGCAAAGACAAATTTCGGCCCCTAATTTTTTTAGAGCGTACACGTTCGACAAAGCTACTCTTGAATGAGTGATATCCCCGACGATAGCAATTTTTTTACCTTTTAAAGAACCGAACTTTTCTAAAAGTGAATAACAATCTAGTAAGCCTTGAGTTGGATGTTCGTGAGTGCCATCTCCTGCATTAATAACCGAGGCATCAACTTTTTGTGTAAGATATAAAGCAGCTCCGGGATTAGGGTGTCTCAGCACAATCATATCTACCTTCATGGCCAGGATATTGTTGACTGTATCAAGAAGCGATTCACCTTTTTGAATTGAAGAGCCGGAAATTGAGAAATTGATTAAATCTGCGCTCAATCGCTTTTCAGCAATTTCAAATGAAAGTTTTGTTCTGGTACTATCCTCAAAAAACAGATTAGCGATAGTAAAATCTCTTAAGCTTGGTACTTTTTTAATTGGGCGATTAATAACTTCTTTAAATGAAGTAGCCATCTGAAATATCAGGTTCAAATCATTTTTATCCAGATATTTTATCCCGATGAGATTAGAAACACTAAGATTGTTCATTTAGGTTCGTTTTTGAAGATAGACGACATCCTTTCCATCATTTTCTATCCAGGACACCTTTACTTTATCACCAATTAGGGCATCCATTTGAGCTCCAATGTAATCCGGTTTTATTGGCAGATGTCTGGAAAAACGTCTATTTATTAATACCATTAGTTCAATAGTTGAAGGACGTCCATAGTTTTCAATAGCTGTTAAAGCTGCTCTGACACTTCTGCCGGTAAACAGTACATCATCTATGAGGACTACTTGTCGGTTTTCGATGACTACATTCATGAGATTTTGATTTGCTTGAATGGGCTTAGAAGTCCTACGAAAATCATCTCGGAAAAAAGTGAGGTCTAGTTTCCCAAATTGCACATCTTTGATGTGGTATTGATTCTTCAGAAGTTTGATTAAACGATCCAAAAAATATGTTCCCCTTGGTTGAAGACCAATTAAAACTGTATTATTTAGGTCTGTATATTTTTCTATCAATTCACAACACAGGCGATGAAGGATAATTTCAATTTTTTGATGATCTAAAAGAACGCTTTGCATAAAATAGTTAAACAACAAATACAAAAATACTACTGCGAGAATAGTTGTTTCTTCAATTTAGAAAAATTTCAGCACATTTAGTTATTTCATAAGAACAAAAAAACCCTTCGGATTTGAAGGGTTTTAAAATTATGTATAGTTTGAATTTCTTGATTCTGATAATAAATCTGTGTATTATAAATCACTTATTTAATCAGAAGTCTCATCCTGGGAATCAACTACAAAAGGCTTCTCATCTCTTTTTCTTCTTATCCTTTTGACAGATTTTTTTGGCGAGTTATCATCATGTTTCATCTTATGCCTAAGATCTGACAAAACCGAACCTTCCAGTTCGCCAAAGGTTGGTTTTCTAATGTCTTTTCTTGAAGCTGATCGTTGATGTTTTTTGACATTATCTTTCTCTTTCTCAATTATAACTGCTTTATGTGAGGCGATTACTTTGGATAAATCCTTATTGAATTCAATGATTTTAAACTCTGCTTCCTGTCCTTTTCTAAGGGGTGTGCCATCAAAGGTGATCATTCCTCTTTTGTTTACATAAATCTGCAAATTTTCATGGAAATTGATTACTCCTCCACCGTCAATTACTTTATCAATCTTGAATTTATGAATCGTTCCCACAGCATATTGCTCCTGATATTTATCCCAAGGATTTGGTTTAGTCTGTCTATGTCCTAAACGGAGCCTACGTTCTTTGGTATCAATGTCCATAACGGCAACATCAATTTTATCTCTAATTGAGAGTAGATTCGAAGGGTGTTTAACTTTTTCTGTCCAAGATAAATCTTTTGAATAAACGAGTCCTTCAATTCCTGGTTCCAGTTCGATGAAAGCACCAAAGTCGGTCAATTGCCTTACAGTACCGGGGTGAGTGGTTCCAACTTGATATTTCTCTGTGATGTCAGTCCATGGATCTTTTGTCAACTGTTTCATTCCAAGGGAAAGTCTTCTAGATTCAATATCTATTGAAAGTACGACTACTTTTACTTGGTCTCCTATCGAAAGAAATTCACCTGCAGAGCGTAAATATGTTGACCAGGACATATCGTTAATCTTCATAAATCCTTCTACTCCATTTTCCACTTCAACCAATACGCCATAGTCGTGAATCATTACAACTTTTCCATCTAGCTGTGTTCCTTTTTTAATATCGGCACTGAGTTTGTCCCAAGGGTGGTCTTCCAATTGCTTGAGACCTAATTGAATCTTCAACGACTCTTTATCAAAATCAAGCACCACCACTTCAATGTCTTGTTCTTCGTTTACTACCTCAGAGGGATGGCTGATTCTCCTCCAAGACAAATCGCCGATATGTATTAGTCCATCTATTGAACCGAGATCTACAAATACGCCGTAAGACATGATGTTTTTTACGGTTCCTCTCAAGACATTTCCCTTTTTGAGATTGGAAATCAGTTCCTTTTTAATCTTTGCCATATCCGCCTCTATGAGTACTTTGTGCGAGACGACGATATTTTTAAATTCTTGATTGATTTTAACGATTCTAAAATCCAAAGTTTTTTCGATATACTGATCGTAATCTTTAATCGGCTTTATATCAATCTGTGAGCCAGGGAGAAAAGCTTCAATTCCATTTATATCAACAATCATACCTCCTTTAGTTCGGCATTTGATAGTTCCAGGTAGAATTTCGAGGTCTCTGTGGGCCTGATTTACTTTTTCCCAAGATCTTATGGTTCTTGCTTTTCGATGGGATAAGACAAGCTGACCAGTATTATCTTCGTGCTTATCAACAATAACATCTACTTCATCCCCGACAGATAAATCTGGGTTGTAGCGAAATTCATTCAATGAAATTACCCCTTCGGATTTCGAATTGATATCAACAATAGCCTCTCTATCTGCGATGCGCACGATTGTTCCTTTGACTATAGACTTTCCTACTGAGCCTGAAAAATTCTTATCTACTTCTCTTTCAAAACTCTTCATTTTTTCTTCTCCAATCGACTCTACGGTCCCACAATGCTTTTCCCAGTCGAATTTCTCGAGATACTCTTTATGTCTATGGTGATGTTCACCATCAAGTTTAGTAGAAGTGGGGTTTTGATTATCGGAGCCTATTTCTTCGGTTTTTTTGTCCTGCTCCACACTCTTTTCTGAATGTGTAATCTGATGGACTTGGAGGGGAATTGTTTCCGACGCTAATTTTTCTTTTTGATCTAGAGGAGTACTTTCATCTGATCCCTCATCTTCTGCTTCTATTGATTGTTCACCAACTGGCGCTGGCGTTTCAATAGATTTGATCTCTTTCTTTTTAAGGGGTGTTGATTTTTGTTCTGCACTTACTACTTCGGAATCTTTCTCTGATTTTAATACAGAAACCTTTTGATCGGAATCCGAAACATCCGATGTTGATTCAATGTCGGGGTTTGACATGTAATCTTTTTGTATTCTGTAATTGGGGAAACGTTCATTCCAAAAACAGAAGAGGTTAATTCAAATTCAAATTGCTTTTTTGTTTCCCTAGAATTCAAAAGCGTGCAAATATACAAAACCTTTAGGACTAAGAGCATTTTTTGGCAGAATTGATTAATTGATATACGTTATTTTTTGTTGCTCGTGTACATTTCTACCCTACCGCATCTTTCAATGTCGGTTTCATACTCAATTGAATAAATACAGTTGTTTATTATATTAAACATATATTGTAATTATCAAATTGACTATCTTGGTGGATTAGGGTTGCCCAGACTAGATTGGTTTGGTTTTAATCTAAGTCTTCACGGTATTGAAAAAACACCCATTAACCTCATACCATATGGTCACTTATTTTACTCAATTGATATATGCATTTTCGGTTTAATTATTGTTCTTGTGGAACTGGCGGGAACATATAGTTCGAACGCTCAAAACCCGTAATTCCATTTGATTTCAGAAAGGTACTTCTTGCAATCCAAGTCCGTTTTGAAACGTTCAGAAAACTCTAAGAGGTTTTATCTCTTGAAAATATCCACATTATTCCTCTATCTATTGACATCAAAATCACTAAATTATCTACTAAACTTGATAAAACAAAACATAATATCAATAATTTCTACTAATTATTCGGGGTTATATCAAAGTTTGAGTTTTAAATCAACTATTTTTTTTGCGCAATTGAAAACTTGATTAACTGATTTTGAAGATACATTTAACTCAATTGCATCTTTAGCTTTGACCAACGGAGAATGCTGGCGAGATTTATCCAGCTTATCTCTTTTGTTTAAATTGTATAGTACGCTTCGGTATTGGGTAGATACTTGCAGTTGTTTCATTTCCTTATACCTTCTTTTAGCCCTAACTTGTGGAGTAGCTGTGAGAAATAGCTTACACTCAGCATTTGGAAATACAACAGTTCCGATATCTCGTCCCTCGGCGACAACTCCTTTGTTCTTACCCAGAATGCGTTGCTGATTTACCAAATAACTTCTTACCTCTTTAATGGCTGAAATTTCACTAACAGATTGTAAGACACTCATGGTCCTAATTTCTCTATCTACATCTTTATCGTTGAGAAAACACCTTGATTGAGAGTCAATTAATTTGAAATCAATCCTAAGAGACTCTAGATTTTTTATTAGCTTTTGATAATCTAATAGTCTGTTGGAAATTCTACAACATTCTAATGCATAAAAGGTAACGGCCCTATACATTGCACCAGTATCAATATGGAAATATCCATAGTGTGCACTAAGACTCTTGGCTAATGTTGATTTCCCGGTAGATGCATAACCATCTATAGCTATGATGATTTTTTTTGTATTCAATTTAATTTATCGGTATTCTCTAACCAAAGATGGTCAAATTATTTTTATACTTACAACAATCAAAATTCAATAATAGAATTCTGAGTTTACTTTTGGCCTAAAAACTAAAATAGATAGACTAAATTGAAAGCATATCTCCCCTGGCTGTAACGGTTCAAGTAAAAATGCATTTTAAACTAACTAAATATCAGATGAGGAGTGCCGAAAATGACAAACTTGTACTCAGTTATGGATTTGTGAAAAAATCTACCAAGAGTGTCTATAGAAAAGAAATTGACTGATATTGAACTATAAATAATTAGGCTCTAATAACTTTAATGTGGAATGCATCTAAAAAACATTTAACGGACAAAAATAGATTATATTTGCGTGTAAATACCCTATGCTTAAAAACAAAAGGCAATATATTCGGATTAAATATCGCTTAAGAGGCAACCCTAAAGCGTATGCTTATCTTTCCGGTCTGGCGGGTGCTAATAGACATTTATGGAATACCGCTTTATCTAAAATCTTAAAAGATTACAAGGAAACTGACAAATCAGATTTCTCTTATTATACTTTGCTTTGGGTAAGTGGTACACCAAGTATAAGCGTGATCAAGCCAAATGGTTAAGCAATTATGTAGCATGGAAAAGTAAACTAGTGCTTAAGGATTTAAGTGTTGCGATGAAAGAATATGTCCAAAATAA
>MPMN01000070.1 GCA_002238525.1 Flavobacteriaceae bacterium bin25 | reverse complement strand
TGAATAGATGATTTAGTGCCTGATTATAGAGGTATCTATTGGCACCGGACATTTCGTTTAATAGTCGATAATCTCTTTTATCACCACTTAAACGACATCTAAAATTAACAATTGTCCTAACAGACATATAGTACACGCCTATTTAAAAATATTATTACTCTCTTTTAAAAATCTTGATACAAAAATAGTTAAAAGAAATGACTTTTTTATTTATTTTCTAAAATGTTTAGTTAAACCTTTTTGTTTCATTCCACAACAAAGTGATTAGAGCCATTTCTTTTAATCTTTGAAAAATTTGTTTTTGGTGTATTATCCTAATAGTAAGGATTAGATACTAAGTAAAATTCTTGTTATATTCTAAAACAAAAGGGTTGTTTACAGAATACTTTCCAAACTTGCCTAATAATTTAACAAGATTAGTTTTCTCATTTGGGTTATTTTTAATAAACTCTTTTATATTCGGTTGTTTAAATGAAGGAATCCGGTTCGCGAAAAAAACCCATAATTGATTGGAAGAATACTTCTCTTCACTTTTTGGGAATTCTAACAGTGTTTTTATGTCTGATTGATTTTTAAACCAATCTGAATAATAAAATGACCACACACTATTTGAATAGTCAAGATAACCAATGTCATCTTTATGGTATTTTAAAACAAATTGATAATCTCGGTTATCAGTTTTTTTGCTTATATCCTTAAGATGAAACAGTTTGCCAATGAAATATTTATTTATAAACTTTTTAATCATACAAATTTAATTGAGAATTTTCTGTAATTTTTTAAATCGATATTTTAATGTTAACTCTATTACTTCTCTCCTTTCCTTAATAAACAACGGTTTAAATTCTGTATTTAGTATTTCAATTATTTTATTTAAGAAATTTAAATTGGACCATTGAACAGAATGTTCCTTATTTAAATGTTCTTTATTCTTTAGGTATTCCACTAATGTAAAATGATTACATTTATTATCCTTTGGAATACTAATCTTTGGTAATGATTTGTCGACATAATTTATAAAAGTTGAGTTTTTTTCATTAAACCTTTGTGCAAAGATATAATTTTTTCATCACTAGTATTCCACCACAAACCTCGTGCCGAATCATAAACAGGAGAAAAATAAGGTAAATGTTCATCTTTTAAATGTGTAATAACTCCCCAGTTGTAATAATGCCTATCATTATTTCCTGTTAAGGCATCAAAGATAATTAGATGAAAAAGATTGTTTAAAATATTAACATATTCATTAGGATAAATATTCGTCACTGCTTCAATAATACCTTCTATTTCAATTACACTTTTTAAGTCTTTGTTTTGTTCTAATTCATCTATCCATTTGGTGTTTTTTTCATTTAAATATCTAGAAAGTATTTAAGCTCCGTGATATAAAACTTGTTCATCCTTATGAAAAATGTTCACTTAAAAACCTAATATAACCTTCCATTATAAGAATTTGTGAATTAGCAATCTGCAAATTAAAAGTCTGTCCAATTCTTGTCAAAAGTTGTTCAGTAATACTTTCATTAGGATACCATTTATGTCCAATTTTCGCTATATGTTTTTTCCAATATTTAGGTCTATCCTTTCTTACTTCTCCGTACTTATAGAGTCTTATTATATCTTTTGGTGCATGTCCACTAGCTTTTTCCTTTAATACATTGACGTGATGACTTTTAATCTCATCAATATGTTTTGGTGTTAATTTAATTCCAGAATAATGTTCTATAGGATATGTTATTAGTTTTTTTGCCAATTTCTTTTAATTTAATTCAAAAATATATCATATAGCAAGAGTCATTTTTTCAGTAACTTGCCATATTTAATTACTCAATTATGAAAAAAGCAGTTGGTATACTAATATTGATGTGTCCGATATTCGTTATTTCTCAAAGTTTGGAATACAATGTGACTTCTTATTTAGATGAAGGTTCAAAAGCTCCTAATACCCATTATATTGGTGAAGCGTGGCTAAATCCATTACTGACAACTGCTGATGATTTAAAGTATAACATCACAAAAGCAACATTTAGGGCTAACTCAACTTTAGATTGGCATAAACACGCATCACCCCAAGTAATAATCATTGTGGAAGGCGAAGGTTATTATCAAGAAAGAGGAAAAGAGCCCTTAATCCTAAAAGTTGGAGATGTTATTAAATGTGATAAAAACCGAGAACATTGGCACTCATCTACCAAAGAAAGTGATGTGACTTATTTAGCATTATATGATGGAGATAAACCTACAAATTGGACTGAAGTCTTAACCCAAGAGTATTATGACAGTGTAGCTAAAAAACTAAAAGGTAAATGACCACCGCAAGCTAAATCGTTTGTTACTACTAGATTTTCTGTCTAAAAGCTTATTAAAAAATCATCTGGAATGCTTAAAACCTGCAGACTCAAGTCACTAATGCAACTTTAGGAGGAGAGCAGATGCAACTTATATTTTATCAGAAAAGAGGGGGAAATCCACCTCTTTCTGACTAGATAAATGATTAAAAACCTATTAGAGAATAACGAGTTTGATGGCACGGAATTTACCGACGATTTCACCGATGATGAAAAACAAGGATAGAAACAATGTTAAATTCTATGGCTCTAATCACTTTGTTGTGGAATAGAGATCGCTTGGAATAAGCAATAGCTATATTGACCTCACTTTTCATGAGAATTATGTTGACTTACCCCCTTTTTTCCTTTACGACCATGAATGATCAAAGGTGTTTTAAAGGTTCGATGTAACGTCGCCTGATTCGACAATGAACACTCTTTACTCCCAAAATTTTGAAAGAAGGAACATGCTCCGGTGTCCCTGATGTTATTGGCAGCATTGCTATCCGCATTCATAGAAAATCCACAGCTTAAACATTTGAATTTCGATTGAGAGAGTCGATTCTTTTTGTCAATAGTTCCACATCGGCTACATTTTTGAGAGGTATAATGAGGAGGAATTTTAATCACCCACATCTTTTGACCTAGATAAATCTCAAATATGCCCCATGCCGTTTTTAAAATCACTCTGTTCAAACCCGATTTTTGTTTGACGTTTTTGCCCGGATTTTCCATCGTTCCTTTAGCTGATTTGGTCATATTCTTGATTTTCAAATCTTCCAAAACCGCTAGTGAAGAACTACTGGAAATCTTCTTGCTGGTCTTTCTTAGTGCATCATTTCTTTTATTTCTTATTTTACGTTGTTTTTTGGCTATCAGGATATTCGTTTTGTAGGCTTTATTACTGCCATGTTGTTTTTTCGCTCTCCTTCTTTGAAGAACTTTCTTTCTCTTTTCTTCCTTTTTGGTATTCGCTAAATAATGAATAATACCATTACTATCGGCTACTTGACCTGTATTCCTGTCTATTCCTACAATATCATTGATATCGATTGTACCTATTTGTCTTTCAACAGCATCTACTTCGCATTGAATATAGATAAACCACTTATTCTCTTTGTATTTATTTTTCCTTTTCCTCCTAGATGTATTACTTCTATCGGTGATTTCTTTGACAATACGTCCCTGTAAAAACCGGGGGTTGCTATAACGACTGATCTGTTTTTTATAGCCTCTTATCTGAATAAAGACACCTCTTTTGAGCATCAAATAACCATTGCCATTTTCTGCTTCCTTTATTTCGTTTTGGTATAAAGTTATCGGGAAACTCTGCTTTCGTCTTTTTGATTTGAATTTCGGCTTGCCTCTTCCCCCCTTTACAAATTCCTTATGCCACAGATAAATCCCTTAAAATCAATTTAACTTTAGCTGGTGAATAACCAGACAACCAAGTCGCAAAATTCTTTTTATGTTGGGTATACCATTTCCCCAAATCTTGATAAGAGTAATCGCATTTTCCATTTTTTGGGTATCGTTGATACTTTCTTGGTATTGTTTGAACAGATGATTTAATGCATTATTATAAGTGTATCTATTGGCACCGGCCATCTCATTCAATAGCTGATAATCTTTTGGATCACCACTTAAACGGCATCTAAGAGTAATATTTGTCTTAGCAGACATTAATAACCCAGTTTTTCTTTTTAAAACCTATTACAAAAATAGTCAAAATAAACGACTTTTTTATTCCTAGTTCAAAATACAAAACTCGCCGTAGAACGTTTTTGCTTCATTTCCGCCGATTCCACAACAAAGTGATTAGAGCCATGCTTCAATAGTAACAGAAAATGACGTTGAGGAAAGCGACCAAACATCTGAAGATGCCCTGGAGTAACAAAAATGTAGTACTGTATAAGACTATATTTTTCTATTCTGTTAAGGTTTTCGCTTAAAACCAATCCGTTCCCTGTTTTGCTGGTCAACCTGATCTTTGTCCTTTTGCAATAAATAATTCAATGCTCGGTGAATGTCCTTAAATTTGATATTCATTTCTTTTTCGAGTTGGATAATTTGCTCTTTAAGATTGCTATAATCGGTAAGATGTTGCCGTAAAGCAACAAAAGCCCTCATAATGGATATATTTACATCAATGGCCTTGTCGCTGTTGAGAACGCTGAGGAGCATTGCCACACCCTGTTCGGTAAAGGCAAATGGAGTGGTCGGGCTAAATTTAATGTTCTCTGGAAGCTTATCACAATTTGTGATAACCTCTTTCCACTCGTCTTTTGAAAGCTGAAACATAAAATCATCTGGAAAGCGTTTAAGATTTCGTCTAACGGCTTGTTTAAGCACTCTTGTTTCCACTTCATAAAGTTCGGTAAGGTCAAAATCAAGGATTACTCTATGCCCTTGAATATTGTGTATTTTGGTTTTTTTGAGGTCATCATTTAAGCACATATCAGATTTTTATGATAGATTTTATCCTTGTCCACCATTTTTGTTATCAGATTGTTGAATATCGTTTCTTTACTCTGTGAACGATTTATTCTGAAGCAGAACTCATTGAAGTATCTATCCATATGGAAGTCGCACACCCAGGAATAAACTGAAGGTGTTTGTGTTTTTCATACCTTTTTGTTTTAAAAATTGAACATCAAAAACGAAAGTCAAATCATTTAATTCGGTTTAAGAATTGGTAACCGAATTGGTCACATTTTTAACTAAACCAATTCAAATTAAATGATAGCCCTAAAACCACAAAAACTTGACAATCATACGATTATCAAGTTTTTGTTACTATTTGATTTATTAAAAAGTCGGGGTGGCAGGATTCGAACCTACGATCTCCTGCTCCCAAAGCAGGCGCGATAACCGGGCTTCGCTACACCCCGTAAAAGTGCAGCAAATATAAAGACTTTATGAATCGAAAATATCAGGTTTATGCCCCCTCCTTTAGAGTCTAGAAGTAGTTCTTGGTCGATAAAATCTACGGAAAAAAGACTCTATGCTTTCCCAAATTGAAGAGAAGAAATTACCAATGCTGAATACATCCATTTTGTCTCTAGCAGCACCAAATTCTTCCCTGACTTTTGATTTAAAATCATCATAATCTGAGAATATTCCATACATCCTAGCTCGCCGATATTCAGTATTGGCTTTTGGTACTATAATCCACAATATAAAATAACAAATCACAGCAGTACCAAAGGATACACAAGCAATAACAACTGCGAAAATTCTAAGCCAGACAACTTCAACGCTCAGGTAATGCCCTATTCCTGCTATAACTCCCCCGATGACCCTATCTTCAGTGTCTCGATACAGTTTTTTATACATCGGTCTTTGAGCGGTATTTTTATTCCTATCTCCCGTGTAACATCTTCTAATTTCCTCATCTATATACTCTCTAGATGCAATAATGTCTTGAGAAGATACAACATAGTCCTCATTACTACCTTGAAGCTTCAAAAGAAATTTCGCAAGCGAGGCTTCAAGATCTTGATAGGACATATCAGTAAATTTCAATTTTGTACGATACATAGAAAGCATACGCTTTAACATGTGATAGGCATTTTCATCGGTTTCAAAAATATGTCCATCTATATGAACCCTAAAAACTCTGTTCATTGGTGATTAACATTAAAACTAAATATACAGATTAACCAATAGCATTAAAACTAACATCTATAGATTATAGACAACAAAGTTATTATTTTGTTACTTTCTAAAATGAATTACCAGTTATGAAATATGATAATTATTTTGATTTAACTTGTCTATATCACTCTTGTAAAATCTACTAACTTTCGATTAGATTTTTCGGGGTAAACATTTAATTTCATAACTTAGATTTCAACAAATAAAGGATAAAACCTCTTAGAGTTCTCTAAACGATTCAAAACGGACTTAGATTGCAAGATGTATCTCTCTGAAATCAAAAGGAATGATGGCTTTCAATGTGTCCAATGTGGACATGGGGCTTGTTGAGTACGCGAGGATTTTTCCAGGATGTGCAACAGCTGTAGCTATACCGAGACAGCTACAGCCAATACGTTGTTTAACAAGGTTAAGTTTGGTGTACGCAAGGTCTTTTTCACCTGCTTTGAGATATCTGCCAGTACCAAAAATCTTCCTATAAGGTATACCCGTCTCTAGCTTCAGAATAAATCGTTCACTGAGTAAAGAGACGATATTCAACAATCTGATAACAAAAATGGTCAATAAGGAAAAATTAGGTGAAGAAAATATCATATGCACCCAACTAATGACCTCAAAATTTAATTTCAAAGTGATAGAACGAATAACAATAAATTTCTGCATCTTTACATATGAAAATCTCTTAAACTTTATACTATGGGACAAAAAAATCAAAAAAGGAAAATTTTAACATTTCGTAAACATTTTGGTTGAATATTTAGCATTAATTTCCGTTTGTGAAATCTTATAGTCATGGGAAAAACTCTTCGTTTTAAGTATACAAAGGCACTGCTAGAAAAAGTAAGCTTTAATAAGCGACTTTTTTACAAAGAACTCAACAAAGCTTATGATAATTTAAACTATGATGAATCGATTTATCTGAATCGGTGGGTTTTATATTATATTCGTAAAAATCCACAACTCAACCGTTAGTGTATATCTTGGGGTTAGTGTAAATTGGGCCTACAATTGAATGCATTATGCACTTGATATGTTTTATGGTCTAATTTAGTCACGAGTTTTTGAATTGTAAAAAGCATTGGATTTTGCTGATGATTGGTTTTGGGTTTTCTATCTTGACAACTGCAAGAATACTATTAAGAAGTTTTAATAAACAGATTAAATTGTTTGGTTAGTTTAACCTTTATTAAGCATGAGATTCTATTAGATTGTGTTCCTAAGAAAAAATCTTTTTGATCAGTTTATAACAATAAAAAAAACGGTCATTATCGTTTTCGGTCTTCTGTCTTATCCTCGTTATGCAGATCGACTAAAGATTACAGGAACTGAAAATCTATCTAATCTACCGGATAAGAATGTTTTATTTATTGCAAATCACCATACCCACTTTGGAGATGTAATTGCTATTCTTCATGTTTTCTATGCAACATTGAACGGTAGAAAAAATAATCTTGACAGGAGATGGTACCTATTTCGACCTAAACTCAACATATATTTTGTTGCAGCAAAAGAAACCATGCGAAAAGGCATCCTACCCAGGTTGTTTTCTTATGCAGGTTCTATATCCATAGAACGGACATGGCGAGAAGCAGGTAAGGAGATTAATAGACCTGTCAAGTTTAGTGATGTAAATAATGTCAAAGTTGGACTTAAAGAAGGTTGGGTTATTCTATTCCCTCAAGGAACTACCAGAAATTTTGCGCCAGTCAGAGAAGGGTGCACCCACTTTATCACCTCCGAGAAACCGGTAGTTGTACCTATTGTAATCAATGGTTTTAGAGATGCTTTTTCAAGGAGCGGTCTCTATACAAAAAACAGGACTATTGAAATATCACTGAACATAAAAAAGCAACTAGAAATAGATTACGAAAATATCTCAACCCGAGAATTAGTCAATATGATTGGATATGCTATTGAACAACACCCCTCAATGAAGCCATCTAAAAGTTCTTAAATGAATTTTCTTGATTCTATTATTCTTTACCAAGAAATAAAAAGAAAACCAGGACTCAGATAATTTTTGGAGTCATTTTATAATTCCTCCACAACTAATTCTTGAACCAGCAGCACCGGTAGGTTGGCTTATATAATCGTCAGGGTCTTGATGCACAATTATGGATTTATTTAGCACATTTTTCGTTTCATCTTCACATCCAATACACCATAAATTTGTTGAAAAAGTAATGGTTCCAATACCACTTTCATCAGCTTGAAAATTTCCTATATCTCCACGATGAAAACCTTCTGGAGAACCCCATTTTCCATGGTTTTCAAAAGTCGGATTCCAATGTCCCCCCGTGGAAGTTCCATCGTCAGCAGAACAATCACTGTACTCATGAATGTGAATAGCATGGGTTCCCCCAGGTGTTAAACCTTTAATAGTGGCCTCAAGAGTCACGACTTCTTCCTTTTGAATTAGGAAGACCTCTCCAGTTGTTTCACTATTGCTCCGGGAGTCCAAAACTACATTCACCTCTTGGGAGTTTTTTGATTTTCGTTCTTCTTTACAAGATACAAAAACTAGCGATAGAATTATCAGTGGGCAGAAGAACTGATAAACAATATTTGAATTCAAGGACGACATGTTATGACAATGATTTTTTCAAAGGGCAATATATTGATTTTTGATGTAATTTCTTTAACAGTTTTGCTGGATAGTGAGGGCATATGATAACTATTTTGAACTTAGTGATCTGGAAGGGAAGTAACCGAAATTTTTGTTTTGTCTTTGTGTCTATCGAGTATTAACAATTCCGGTTGTGCTGCACATTATTTAGCAATTTAGGGTTTTTTCAAATAGTTATTATCACTAAGGTTATTTCTTGAAACCAGAAAGAAAGAAAACAAAAATAAGAAAGGAGAAAAACTCCCTAAGATTTTTATTTTCAAAAATTTTGACGCATGTGCACAATATGTTTAAAAATTCCTTTTCTTAGTGGTTTATTTTTTGTTTTGCAGATTCAAGTTAATGATGAAAGTTTAGTTTAAAATGAAGTTGTCCGTATCATTAATTATTGATGAAATATAAAGTATTTGTAACATAAAATTCTAAAATTCGTCTTATTTTTCGTAACCTAAAATGTACAATGCTTTTGTCAGTAGAAAATGATTTAATACACACACTTGAGTCAATTCGAAGCAAAATTTACTTCACGGCTCAAAAGATACTTGTTTCAAAAGATGAAGCAGAGGATGCTACACAGGATATTATGCTGAAGTTGTGGGAGATGGATAGGTCTAAAATTAGTGCCCTCAAGAATATAGAAGCTTATTCGGTCATTATGGTAAAAAATTACTGTATAGATCGGTTAAAGTCAAAACAAGCACAAAGTTTGCCCATAGATAATTCATTGCGATATAAAAGTAATTCTATTGACTTAGATAGGGCAGTTGAAGTAAAGGATAAGTTTAAAAAAATTGAAATATTGATTGAACAACTACCAAAAAGAGAAAAAGTAGTGCTCAAACTGAGGGATTTCGACCAATTAGAATTTAAGCAAATTTCTAAGAAAATGAAAATCCCCGAGGGAACAGTTAGGGTATATCTTTCAAGAGCCCGAATGAAATTAAGAAAAGAGTTTATTAAAATAGAGAATTATGGAATACACGAATATGAAACAATTGATTGAAAAGTATTTTAAGGGTGAAACAACCTTAGAAGAAGAAAAAGCGATTAGGGAATTGCTGTCCCAGAGAAAAGAGACAGCTAATGAGTATTCTGAGATGTCATCATACTTTAGTTATCTCTCTCATAAGCAAACTAAATCCAAAGTTATCAAACTCAGGGTTCGGAATGCCTATCGTATTTCTGCTGTTGCCGCAGTGGCAGCAACAGTATTTATGGCTTTCTTTTTGCCTTTTGGAAATTTTTCAAAACAACAAGATACCACCACACAGCAGGTTGTGTATCTTTCTGACCTTGAGGAACAGGAATTAATCGAATCTTTTGAGCATTTTAAATCCTATATGATTGATGCATCCTTGAAGTTGAATGAAGGTACGAATTCACTAGCTCATTTGGACCGAATCCAAGTTTTAGAGACATATCTTGAATCAGAATAAAAAGACAATAGTTAATCGGCTGATTATGAAAAAATATTATTCGACTTTTTTGACCATCATATTGTCATCAAACATCCTTTTCGCTCAAGATATCTTTGAAAAGTTTTACGATACAGAAGATGTGACCTATGTCTCTATTAGCGATCAGTTATTTAAAATACTAGCAAGTATGCAGTTGGAATTGGACACTCCCGCTGACCAAGAAATATATGATATAATATCTGGAATTACTAGTTTTAAATTGATAGAGTCTAAAAACATTGAGGTCAATAAAGAACTTCAAAATTGGCTGAATAGTTGTGTAAAAGAAGGTTTTGTTGAATTGATGAATGTGCGTGACAATCAAAGTGATGTTCGCTTTTATGTTAAACAAGGAAACTATGAGAAAACTTTTGAGCAGTTTGTCATGTATGTATCTAATCCCAATATTCACGGAAGTCTCACTCAAGAGCCAAAAAATATAGAAACGGTTGTCTTTTCTCTTGAGGGGGATATTGATTTGGATAAAATAAGAGATGTCGCCAATAGAATTGATTTTCCTGGAGCAGAAATTATTGAGAAATCTCTTGAAAAGAAAATTCAATGATTACAAAGATTCTACAAAGGACAGTATTCTTAATCCCCATAATGTATATAGTGGGGTGCCAAAGTTATTATAAGCCCTCAGTACAGAAATATTTTGTTCAAAAGATGGAAGAATCTGATTTTATGGTCTTGGATTTTCCTCTGGTATCTTTTGAAGATTATTTTGATCAGCCAAGCCAAAAGGAACTTGATGTCCTTAAGACCATCAAAAAACTGAACATCCTTTTGTACTTACCCGGCAAACATCAACTAGGGAAAACTAATAAAGAAAGTCAGATTGTAAATCAGATACTTAAATCCCAAGATTATGAAAGTTTGATGTCAATCCATAACAATAGTTTTCATGTAGGCCTCATGGTTGATATATCAGACAATAAAATAAACGAAGCCCTAATTCAATTTCATCAGGAAGATGTTGTTTTTGGATTGGTTCGAGTACTAGGAAAAAATATAGAACCAGAAAAAATACTTCCCTTATTTGCGCAATTGAACACAACCAACTTTCAGGATTTGATGGGTAATTCAATCGGTGATGATGATCAAAATGTTATTTCTAATCTTCTTAACACTATCAAACTTGGAACTCCAGTAGAAGGAGCTTTTAGAGCCGCATTATAATCAACCGAGAACATAGAGACCAAAAGATATAATAACTTCAATTTGGTATATCAATAATCAATATATATCTAAAGATTGGATAGTATTTTCATTCTGGTTATTATTCCGTTTTAGAACTCGAATTATATCGCAGAATCTTTTGTGGATGTAGGTAAACCATTAGATTGTCTTGATATGTAATCAAAACATTGAATACTTGAAAGTGATATTTAATAGATCATTTGATGTTAAGGGACTGTAAAGGTTGGAGTCAGATTTCAATGTTCCAAGGCTTCGGATGATTATTCTCAATTTTCTTTGTTCAAAATAGGATTATTACTTTTTACATAGATGTGTTTGTTGTGATGTATCTTAGCAGCTGTTGAATCCTCAAATTCACTTTAAATTAAAATCAATCCATACATCATCTTCAAATGAAACCATACATTGCTAGTTTAATTAATGCCTTATTGTTATTAGGCTTGTCCCTATGGGGATATTTTGATTCTGAATTACCTTCTCTAACCGCCTTGATTCCTGCTGTTTTTGGGGCAGTCATTTTACTCCTAAATTCGGGACTCAGAAAAGAGAATAGAGTTACAGCTCATATTGTCGTGATACTTACATTTTTGATTGCCGTTGCACTGATTATGCCTCTATTAGGAGCTATTGAAAGAAATGATAATGTAGGTATTTTCAGGGTTGGACTCATGTTACTGAGTTCAGTTGTGGCCTTGTTTACCTTCATCCATAGTTTTGTAAGATCTAGAAGAGGAATCAGCTAGTTTTTTGACTAAATTCAAGTTCTTCTGCAATCATCAATTGGGTCTTAACTTGTCTATTACCAAGGAGTATCTCACTTAAAAAAGCAGCAACAAAAAATTGGCAACCCAAAATGATAAGGGTTAAGGATATGTAAAACTCAGGTCTTTGGGTAATTAATCGTGCTGTAGTATCAAAAAAAACTTTATCAATGCCTAGGTAGGCAATAAAACAAATTCCCAAGATAATAATTAGAAGACCAAGCACTCCAAAAAAATGCATGGGTCTTTTACCGAATCTATTGAGAAACCAAATGGTCAGAAGATCTAAAAAGCCTTTTATAAATCGATCTGATCCGTATTTAGATTTTCCATATTTGCGAGCCTGATGTCGTACTTGTTTTTCTCCAATTTTATCATATCCTTTTTTTGATGCAAGTACAGGAATATATCTATGCATATCACCATAGAGGTCTACCGATTGAGCCACTTCTTTCCGGTAGACTTTTATTCCGCAATTAAAATCATGAATTTTTATGCCTGATACACATCTGGCAGCCCAATTGAAAATCTTTGATGGTATGTTTTTTGTGATTACTGAATCATAGCGATTTTTTTTCCAACCAGAAACGATATCTAGACTTTGCTCTTGAAGCATTTCAAGCATTTTAGGGAGTTCTTCTGGGGAATCTTGAAGATCTGCATCCAATGTGGCAACAAAATCTGTTTGGATCTTCTGAAATCCAACATATAAGGCGGTAGCCTTACCAAAGTTTTTGGAAAACCGAATGCCACTAACATTTTCATGTGCCTTATAAATGTCTTTTATTTTCTCCCATGAGTTATCTGTGCTACCATCATCAATAAAGAGAACCTGGAAATTATATTTGGGATATTCAACAAAAGTTTTGACAATCCATTGATGCAAATCCTCAAGAGATTCAGATTCATTGTAAAGAGGTATCAAAATGCATACCTCATGTTTAACTACGTGTGTACTCAAATTTCTAAGACGAGATTATTAAATAAGAAAAAGAAAACTCAAAATAGTACATTTCTTAATCAAGCAATTATTTGCAACATAAAATAAAACGCTTATGGATGTGCCAATAAATTTATAGTACGGTATTTAAAGAACATACAAAAGATAAGCAAACTGGCTCTAATCACTTTATTGTGGATTAGAATTCGTTTAAAACGAAAGCTATATGTAGATAATAATCTACTCATGTTGACTTACCCCCTTTTTCCCTTTACGACCATGCATGATCCAAGGTATTTTAAAGGTTCGGTGTACCATCGCCGAATTCGACAAGGAACACTCTTTACTCCCAAAGTTGTTCCCTCTCAGAGGGTTTTGGAAGAAGGAACACGCTCCGATGTCCCTGATGTTATTGGCAGCATTGATATCCGCATTCATAGAAAATCCACAG
>MPMN01000069.1 GCA_002238525.1 Flavobacteriaceae bacterium bin25 | reverse complement strand
CCTAAAGCAACCAAAAATGGTTCAATAAACCACGATTCGGTTGTTCTTTCATCAATTTGATCGTTCTTGTACTCTTCATATTTGGTCTGCAACGCACTAATTTTCGATTTTAAATCCATTGTCAGTTAAGCTAAATTGCCCGAAATTAAACATAAAAGTTTTATGCCGGTGGACATGGCATCAGCAGGCCTACTTTTCAGATTAAGGAAAGGGTATTTTCTACTATTTTCTCTTGGTTGATTTCTCTAGTTGCAAAAGGGAAGGCGATTTCAGCATGAATTTAATTTTTGACAAAAGTTATTTCACATGCTTTACAAAGTCTTTTCTCTTGAATATAATCGGCGATATCGGCATAACCGCCTGTTTTTTGCCAGATATCAATTCCCCTTCCCAAAATTATCTTCCATCCATTATTCATCTCAATTGATCGATCGTGAATGTGTTCAGTAAACTCAAAGGAAAAGTTTATCCCCATTGATTCTAATGAGTAAGTCATCTGGTTAAACTTTTCTTTCACTTCTTCAATGTAATCTTCGCTATTGGTGGTTACTAAATGAAGTTCAATTTCCTTTTTTGGATCTTTCTTTTCTGAAACTAATCGGACAAACTCCATAAAGTTTCTCAGCTGATAAGGAAGCCGGATATATAGATCAATCAATTTGATTTTCATGGCATCCAATAGGTAAGAACCAAAGAGATTATCATATGAAATGCCTGATTGGTTATCCCTGATAATCTTTTGACCTTCATGAAGTAGTTCTCTAATTGGAGTTTTAACTGATGAATCATAATCTTCATACTCGGTAATTTGTTCATTATTGTGAAGTTCATGTTCTTCCACGAAATCCCCGAATTCAATTTCTTCAAGTGTCTTGATTTCAAATGACTCAACTTTACCTTTAATAGTGTAACTAAAATCAACTTTTTCAAATGTTTCATCCATTTTTCTGAGTTGTTCTTTAACTCTTCTTCGGCACTCAATGGAAAAATTTAGTAACTCCTTTGCCTCATCAATTGATATAATACCGTTAGGGTAAATGATTTTTGATAGACCAGCATAAGTTTTAGCAATTGAGGTTTTGTCTCTTGTGGTTATAGTATCCGACAGCTTAAAATACTCGGAATAGTCATTGGTACGATCCTCTTTTCTAAGCTCTTTTAGTATCTCTGCTAAATAGTCAACATTAAAACCATAATCTGAAGAGAACATATCGTTTCGGAGTTTTTGAACCTCCCATCCTGGTAAATATGCATGTATTCTATCCAAAAATGCCGTATCATAATAATTCTTTGGGAGTGCATCAAATAAATCACTATGATTCATCATATAGGGTACTGAGTGATCGGTATTTCCAACAAAAACCATTGATGCCGATGCACTATAAACTTCAATTCCTCTTGAGAAGGATTTATTGGCCATATAGTTTTTCATGATATCCACGAGACCGCGGTCAGTTCTTTTGCTTTTACCAGCAAACTCATCATAAGCAACGACATCCCAATAGCCTACCAATCCAATTTCTCCCGATCTATTGTTAACAAATAGTTTTGCCTTAGAAACTTCACCTCCTGAGATCAGTATCCCATGTGGAGATAGTTCTGATAACACATGAGACTTCCCTGTTCCCTTGGGACCTAGCTCAATGAGGTTGTAATTGTTCTCAACAAAAGGAACGAGTCGGGTGATCTGAAGGAGTTTAGATCTTCTTGTAAACTCATCAGGGTTCAATCCCATTGTCTGAAGAAGTATATCAGCCCACTGTTCAGTGGTAAAATGCCCTCTCATTGACTTATATTCCTCTATATCAATACTCGAAATTTGGATTGGTTTAAGTTGTTCTATGATCCAAGGAATTTCCTTCTTTTCATAAGTGGTTACATACCCCATTGTAAGAATACACCATACTCCACCGGACAATAGTTTAGGATGCTCTCTAACTATGTGATCAGATATTGGGATTCTTACCAATCCGAGATTAGCAAAGAATGCTTCGTATTGATTCTCCCTATCATTTAGTCGAATGGATACCTTATCAATGATACGATGAGATCCTTTTTCACGTATGGTTGATTTGATGATCTGTGCTTCATCTCTATGGACAAAGTGATTAGAGATAATTTTCTTCACGGTTTTGATCCCTTCTTTTATGGTGTTTGGATCATCGGTCGCACAGTATTGTCCTAACAAATATTCAAGGACATAGGTGGGGACTATGGCATTTCCCTTGATAAGTTTGGTCAGATCTTTACGGACTACCTTCCCAGGAAAATGGTCGTTAATCTTTCTGTCTAATGATTTCATATCTAAAAGTCATCAAAGTCAGTGGCAAAAGAAATGTTCAGGAAAAAGAAGAATTCGTCATATTTTTTCCATTTCGAAGTTCCATTCACCGGTTCTTCCAACCAGAGTTTTACGGTTTGGTTATTGTATTGTTCCCTGGCTTTAGAACTTAATCTAAATGAGTATTTAAATTCTCTTTGTCTCTGATATTTTCCTGAAAAATCGAATTCGTAATTAAAGATATCACTGAGCAAAGTATCATCTTCAGCATAAATTCCCGCACGTATATGTCTTGAAAGTGTGCCCTTTGAAACTATTCCAATTTGAATAAATGATACAACCAATATGTTTGCAGTTATTCGATTTGTATTTTGGATGATGTCTACTTCTACTTTACGGGTTGTATCTTCTCGTTTCTTGGAAACCTTAATAAGAGGGATGGTTACTTCTTGAAGAGTTGCTCCACCGTGAACAAATCGTATTCCTGATCCTTTAACTCTGAGGCGATTAATTGATTTTGGGATGAGTACATCTACGTCCGAATGTATCCCCAGATCTATGCCTTTGAAAGATATACAGGCTTTATTTGATTCTAATGAAGTTCCGATCACATATCTTCTTTTTGACTCCCAAACATTGCCTTTTATATGGGGTTCACTAAAATCACTTCCCTCTATTTCATGATGTTGGTAAAGGAATCCATGATCTGATGTAATGAGGATATTATTACCGTTATTTGAAGTGATTTTTTTAATCAAGTCAATAAGATGTTGAAGTTCTTTATCAATAGCTTCAAACACCCTAATTTCGGACGATTTATCATCTCCTGTTTTATCGATTTGATTGGAAAAAATATATATAACATCATGTGATTTGACGAAGTTTCTTCCTTCGCTTGAGGAATTCATTTGCATAAACTTTTCTGATTGGATGGCTATGGATTTGCAGCCTGAATTTGCCTCAAGAATTTTGTTTCTACCATCTATCCCTAAAGATGAAATGCCATCAATCAATATCAAATCTGAATTTTGCTTAAGTGTTATTTTTTCTTTCCTAGGCAATAAGGATGCCATACCCAATTGAGTATACGAGGGAATAGATCCAATCATGTACTCAATAGTCGCTTGGTATCGGTTCTCGTTTTGGATCATTGTTGTTAATTCCTCTGCACACTCGTAACGAAGAGCATCAGAGACAACCACAAAGACCTTTTTATTTTTGGTTATGAATGGTTTTACGTGAGTTTTGAAGAAGGATTGTTGCGTGTTACGTTTATTAACTGGCCAGTTTTTGCTTTTGTCAATTACTTTTTGCCATTGATCATTAATTTTCAATAGCCAATCGTTGGAGTATACTTTTTCAACTTTTGAATGAAGTTTTTCAAGAACCTCGCTCATATTGGATGCGCGATATGACCAAATAAATTTTCTGTACAGCTGATCTACTTTGAATAGTGTTTTTTGATAGTACTTTATACCTGATTCAATACTAGCAGAGTTCTTTTTTGAGTATATAGGCACTAAATCAAAGATCTGAGTCGCATATATTAGGCAATCATAGAATGATTTGTAATCAATGAACCAAAAAGTACTTTCCCGTTGTTTTACCTGAGCGATAACGGCATCAAATTTAATTCTCTTACATAGTATCTCTTGATTAAGACTGGTAATTATTTTCATATCAATCAATTCATAGTGGTCTTCATGAAGTACTTTCTGATAAGACAATGATTCAAGTTTTTCCTTAACATTCAAAGCCTCAGCTATCTTTTTGGACAACTGTTTATAGACATCTTTGTATTTAGTCGAGTCCTTCCACTGAGATAGGAAAACTTTAGCTTCATTGTTTGATTTGCGTTTTGATTCAAGGCTTGAAGTTGAGCGGAACACCTCAATAATAAACTCATATATATTTTGTTGATAATCATCTATGGGAAATACATTTTTTATTTCATTCCAATAGAAATCGGAAAGGTTATATTTTTTTAAATAACTATCATTTTTTTTACTATCGATAGCAAAGGACTTTAAATGTGCGAGTAAAAATGCATTAAGCGTAACCTGATCTGTTCCAAAGACCACTGATAACATTTTATATTTGATCGTCGAATAATCATCTTCTTTACCTATTCGTTTTTTGAGTTTGTCAAGTCTATCTTTTGAAGAGAAAAAATCAATGTGATTAGAAACAAGCGGTTTGTATTGATTGATGTCTATTTCAAGTTCTTGAAGATAGAGAGCTTCTTTATCTGTTTGAAAAACATAATAGGCAAGTTCCATATCTAACAACCAATTGTTTTCATGTGAAGGCTTTTCATAAGGAAAGTATAGGAGGTACTTCTGAGTGAGTTTTTTACGGATGGTTACCTTTATTTTAAATGGATTGTTTTTTCCTTCAATCTTTTCAATACCATCAATAGACAAACCGTCATATTCTTCACGGAATTCTTCTTGTTCATCATACCAAAAAACCACTCTGTGTCGTTCGAATAGTTTTGTTATACTCTCTGTAATGCTCTTGCTCATCGTATATTGGATTTATCAATCCAATCAAACCTTTGTACTTTCTCTTTGGTTTTATTATTATTCAGGTCTTGCACAGGTGCTATAGCTTTACCGAACTTGTTATAGTTTACCAATACCCCATCATCTAAATCAATAGAGATTCGTTCGGTGGCAAGGGTATATAAAATACTATAGTATTCTTTCAATTCTAACAGAGCCGATTGGATCTTGTTTTTCTCTTTGGCTGCTTTATTGTGTTCTGAGTGGCTTGATGAATTCATCGTGTTGTTCAAGGTTTCCATACGTGCTTTTAGCTTCTCTATATACTCCTTCAGATAACTATTTAGAAGCTGAGATAGAGTGTCAGAGGTATATCTATGCATATAGATCAATACATTAAATGAGTTTTTTAGTGAAGAGAACATCCAATATATGGGTCTCTTTTTATATCGTTGAATATGTTCTTTATAAAAGTCTCTTACGAAGTACTTTCGAATGTCTTTCCCTATACACTCTTCTACGAATAAACGATTTCTTTCAAAGTTATGTTCTCCGAAACACACCTTTAGAAACTTATTGAATCTACCAACTATATCGTCTTCGAACCATTCATCATCTAAGATTGGAATTATATTGTCTTCATCGGGCACAAAGGAAAGTTTATCCATTTTTTTTCCTACTTTAAGGAGGTAGTCTTGAAGGGTTTCTCCTTGGTTGGCGAGAATAAGACCCTCTCTGTATAAGGAATATCTACCAAACATACATCCAACTGCATAGCTTATGAATTGAGATAGAACTTCCTTTTGATCGAACACCAACTTTCCATTGGCGATGGAAGTTTCTTCTTTGAGTATGGTAATTTCATCTAAAGGAATATCGGGAGTTAACTCATTGTTTAGCCCGTAGATATCAATAAATTGCCGATTGATGTCTTCTTCGTTTTTGTGTAGTTGGAAGAATTTTACTCTCCAATACTTTCGGTAAAGGCTATAGGAGTCCTCTAGGTCTTGCCCGTTGATACAAATGAGTTCATTTCGCTTAAAATCCCATGATATTTCTCTTTGATTCCAGTCTTCTTTTGCTATTTCAATTGATGATTCAACATCAATCGATTCATCAACAATAATTGGCAACTGTTGAAGCTCCCCAACGTTAAAACTTACTGTGGGGCAAAGTGCTTTAAGCATTTCTGAACATACTTTTGAATTTAAAAACGCAATGACCGTTTTAAGCCGTTTCTCTGAAAAGAACATCGGTCCTTTAGCATCAAAAGCGAATCCATCTTCACTATATCTAGCAGAAAGAGATTTACTACCTACATTTGAATATGTTCCACCTTCTTCAAATTGAAAACGAGCATTTCTGAAAGTAGAACGTTTATAATTCTTTATTGTTTCTCCTGAATTTGTCCAGTTGACTACAAAAAATCTATTACCGTACCATTTTCTATATTCGCCTCCTTTGTTATAGGGAACCCATTTTCTTTCTATTCCCTTTTTTTTTGAATTAACCGAAAAATCAGAATTATTGATTGCGACTTCATACCAACGTCGAAGAAAACGATTATTGTTTCCGGTTGATAAACCTGCTTTAAAGAATAGTTCCTTAGAACTATTATTATTATTGCCCATGATTTCAATCATAGAATCACTTAGCCAATACCCTATTACTGAATTGGGTATTCTCAAAAAGACTTTTTGATCAGATCTATAGAACCATCCACAATCGGGATTTTGGATTGCTTCAAGTGTTTTTGGAGATTGTAGTTCCGAGCCTTTAAAATCGCTCAGTCGAATATATCTTCCCAAACCATCCTCTGTATTTTTCTTTCTTAGGGTAAAAGTGCATATGGCAACAGTTGCTTCATCAAAACCTGAGTATTCAAGTTGAATTAAGTTGTTTATAAAATGCTTGTTGATAATTTCTTTTCTCAACTTTTCGTATGATGAGATAAACATCCAATTAAAGGGCGTCATATAACCAGTTAATCCGTCTTCATTGCACAATTCCAAACATCTCAAAATGAAACAAGCAAATAGGTCAGATTTTGCTATAGGGTAGTTAGAGTGGACATATTTCGTGAGTTTGTCTTCCATTTTAGAAGACCTGATATAAGGAGGATTGGTCACAACTATATCATACTTTTGTGAAAGGAGATGATATAGTTTTTTTAATTCTGTTTGACTTTCGGCGGGTATAGTACCATGGTCTATCTTAAAACTATTATATTCTTTATAATCAACTTTTATGAGAGATCCGAACCCTGTAGCATACTCGAAGTTCGCATCATCTTTATAATCTTCATAAAACGAAATATTCGGAGAAACTCGTTTATCAATAAAGGATTTATCCTTAGATATAGCCTTCATCATAAGGGCAAAAGAAGCTAGTTGTGTTGCTCTTTGATCAATGTCAATCCCATAGAGATTGTTTTTTAAAATCAATTCTGGAATTTCAGAGGGGGTATATCCTTCCTTTTCATAAATTCTATAGAACACATCAAATGCATAGGATAGTATATGTCCTGAACCTACACATGGTTCAAAAAATGTAACCTCTTTAATACTTTTTTTCTTTCTGGTACCAAGATGAGTCCTACAAGAGGGCTTAATGTAATACCGTAAAGAGTCCGTGATTTTTGTTCTGGGAGATATTTCTGTCCAAATCTGACCTAACGTATTGTCCACCATATATTCCACTATCCATCTTGGTGTATATAACTGAGATGCTGGAGCTAATTCGTCTCTTTTAAATTTCTTTTTTGAACTTATTAGTTCACGAGTTCGTTCAGAAATATAGAACTGATACAGCCAACCTATTATTTCGACTTGTTCACAGTCCACCTTGGACATTCCATTTCTCATACAATGAAGGATTGAGAATTCAGAGTTCAAATCATCGGGCAAAAGAAGTTCGGTGTAGTCATTTATTTGCTTAAATAGAAACGGAAAGTATTCGTTGTAATGATTGCATACTCCTATAAGAAGCAATTTATATACTTCATTATGGGGATTGGAACTTGGAAGTCTACCGTCTAATATATTTTTTATCTTATTCTTTATAATTTCCTTAATCACATATGAGATGTTCCCCCTTATGGCTTCATATAGAATCTCGGGGATACTTAAATTACCTATTGGGGAAAGTACTTTAATACCAATGGGTTGGTAGTCATTAGCATCCATAAATCGAAGAGCAATAAATCGATTGAACCAAGTGTAGGCTGCTTTTTCAATTACCTGCTCTTTTGATGTTTCTTTGATTGCATGGTTTAGATTATCAATGACTTTACGCATTTCTCTTAACTCCGCTGAATCTGAATTTAAGACATACTCCAATTTTGCCGATACTTCAGCAATCAGCTTTTTGCGAGCTTCTTGAGCAAACGTTTTTAGATGTTTGGTATTCATAAATCAAAGAGAAATCCTATGGTTTTTTATGATTTCTTCTTTGTACTTTGTTCGCAAAGTTTCAACGTATTCATCTACATCTTCAACAGTCTTTAACTCTCTTTTATGATAGGAAACAGATATTTCGATTTGCTTAATGTATGTTGGTTGATTTTTCCCCTCTGAGGTCAACTGTAGGAGTATTGTCAACTGCTCTGGTTCATAAGTGTTTTCAGATTTCGATGCAATATCTCGAATTTTTAAAATGATTTGCTCATTATTCAGATCTTTAAGTGATTGATTGAAAGGGTTTAGTAATTCTTCTTTCTGAGCATCTTTGAGCTTTGAGAACTCTTCTTTTCCCTCGAAGTAATCAATTTGATCTTTCACTTTATTTACAGCGGTTTCTTTTTCTTCCTTTACTTTATTTTCTTCCTTTTCTCTAAGGGTATCCATTGTAGACTTAGCATTCCTGATAAGCGATCCTTCAAATGGTCGTTTATTTGATAGCATTTCTTTTAGTTGATCTATTTCATCACCCTCAATAAATGAAAAGTTAGAGTTGTCTTTGGTGACGAAATCCTTAAGATCATCGTAAATCTTTTTTTGCTCTCCGGTCATGAATTTTCTGATTGGATCCAATAAATCTTTTTTAGGATCCAATAAATCTTTTTTAAATTCAGCTATGTTTTTTAGGAAGTAGGTATAGTCTTTATTAGTCAAAGATTCTAATTTAGTTTTAATAGATTCTAATTGAGTTAAGAATGGGTAACGATCTTTTTTCTGGATCAACACGTTCACTTCGTCAGACAGTTCAGACAATTTTGCATTGAAATATTGAGCAACTTCCGTTTTTCTATAGGGTGGACTATAGTATGGATATTCTTTATCAAATAATTCAAAATAGAGATTTCTTAGATCACTAATTAACTTTGAGGGTATTTCCTCAAATACATCAATCAGGGTGTTTTCATGCTCTTTATTATTCAATAACGCTTTCTCTACTTCTTTGTCTTCTAAAACATTGGAGTCCTGTTTTAATTCAATTTTTTCAAGTTTGTATAAACCAGCAACTAAATACCAAATGCTTTCGGGTTCCCATCCATAAGGTTTTAATCCAAAATGCTCTTTGAGGTTATTTAAAGAGGTTCTCTCGGATTGACCTTTTCTTCGTATGATCTCATCAAGTATTGCATTTTCAGATTCTGAAAGTGTGTCATTTTCAACATCAATTGAGGAATTCTGACTTGTTAATCTTTTGTGAATATCACTCTGATTGTATAGCTCGTTTCCAAGCATCTTCAGAGATGTGTATGCCGTCTTCACAAGTATTTGAAAGGCATTTATCACAAGTGTTTTTCCGTCAGATGAAGTGCCAATGTCCCTGATGGTTCCGTTTACGAAAACCTTAGATTTCGATAATAATCCATCGGTAAGTACTTTTAAATCTGATTTGCGATTTTCATTTTGAACCCTCTTTTCAAAATGAATTCTCTTTATTTCTTCCCTCTGAGAAAGGGATCCTTTTTGTTTAAGGTATTTTTCAGTTTTAACATATGACTTAAGGTCTTTTATGAAGAGGTTATCTTCTGGAATATATATGCGTAAAATAGACGATCCCATAGTTTGCGATCTTATCGCTTCAATCTTTTTATAATCTTTGTAATTGGGTGTGATGATTTCAATTACTAGTTCTGCTTGTTTGTTAAATGCAGATCCGTCAATTTTTTTGTGAAACCTGAAATTCTGTCCATTTTCTTTATACTTAATTTTATCACTTGCAATGATGCTATCATACAAAATATCTTTTAAAACTTGGTTTACTGCTTGAGGATCAGTTTCTACATTTTTAATCTCTTGTTCTACGTCTTTCTCATCATCAGTCAAGAACTCATACAATTCTCCGTTTCTTCTTATGTAGCTTTGGTTCTCAAGTAGTTCTAATGAATCTTTTATCTTTTTTTCAAGTTCTTTTAATTTTAAATTGATTGAATAGGAGTCAATTAACAATACACATATATTCTTCTTGGTGGTTTTGAAATCTGTATAGTACTTAACTAAGAATAATAATTTAAGGACGCGAATGGCAAATGGATTGCCCAACTGGTTCTCAGCAAGTGAAATTGACTTTAAAATCTCACTTTTAAGTTCATTTCGAATTCCATCAAACATTCTATCAAAACTCACAAGACTATTTAGCTCAGATTCCCCCAACTGTCTCGTTACATGTTGAAATACACTGAGCATAGATCGCTCACCTACGGAAGAATGTTTCCCTTGAAATGCGTTTCGGATAGATAAAGACCTCCTACATTCCTGGAATAAACTAAACTGATAGGGTATAAATGGAAATTTATTTGCAAAGTCGCTGTCATTTTCATAACCCTTAAATTGTTTTCCTTTTCCTCCTTCTGAGAATGAATAAATCGTTTTAAGATGTTCACTTTGTGAAGAAAATACAGATATGAGTTCATCCTGTGCATCTACTTTTTTCTTAAGAAGCCTCTTTTCGATTACATCTTCCACATTTGAAGAAGTAAGCGGAATCTTAATCTTAAATCGATCTTGAATTTTAGAGAAGTCATTAAGTTGTGACTCATCCAGTTCTCCAACCTTAGCTTCCATATCTTCTTGAGAAGTCACTAGAATCCATGATCTACATCCCGTCTTCGTAGCCAATGATTCGGCTATGGTTTGTAGATTCAACATTAACTTGGTATTCTCACTGATGAATTGACCCACTTCATCAACAAAAAAATTTAGTCTGAAATCTCTTTCTTTTTTTGAGATGTATCCTTGAACTTTATCCGAGAAATCATCAATAGACTGTTTACGATCCTTTTCAAACTTTTCTAAAACATCTATATAATCCTCGGAAGCTGTATTTCGTAACTCTCCTAATACAATACTGACCTCCTCCTGGATTTTTGGTTCCCAATAGTCTCTTCGATGGTTAATCCAATCTTTACCACTTCTTTTATTGTATTTCGCCTTGAATAATTCTAAAATACCTTTATCATCTAACCACATTTCAAATTCAGCAACATGTAGTGTAGATCCATAGTAGCCCAAATGATTGTAAAATTCTTTGTAAAAAACATTAAGAATAGGGTTATCAATATCCTTATTATTACTATACTCAGCTTGTTGATCAATATTAAAGAGAATAGACTCTGAAGGAATCTTACATGCTACTTTTACATCTCCCTTGAGTTCCTGATTGCCCTCAATCTTTTCTACAAACAGATCTCCAATTTTATCCCCATCATCTTCTTTATTTTCCAATACATAAGAAAGTATTTTTAGAAGGTGAGATTTACCGCTACCGAAGAATCCTGAAATCCATACTCCATTAACACCGGAGGGGCTTTTGTAGATTGCAAAAAAGTCTTTAATCTTTTTATTAATCTCGTCGGTAATTACGTATTCCGCTACTTCATCGCGGATGTTATCACGGCTATCTACCTTAATAACTGTTTCAATATTTCGATTTATGTCCTTTTGAAAGATTGAATATATTTTCATGACTAAGCTTCTATTTAATTATATTGTATCCAACGTAGTATTGATTTTCTTTTAACAGACCGAATAGATATAATGTATCTCCGTTATAATCGCCCGGGAAAAAGGCCAGAATTGGTGATTCTTTCGCTATAGATTCGAGACTATAATAAATATTATAGAATCTAATGAAGGGAAAAACAAGTCCAATTCCCGTCAAAAAATATGCTTGTGCTTTGGAGGAGGATTCTATGACTTCCCTGATTTTTGGAAGTAAAACCTCTTGGATATTAAGTGAAGACCGTAGTGCTCTTAGTCGTCTTTCACTACCCCCCCCCTATTTTTTCAAACTCCATCCTATTGTTTTTCTCTAGCAATTTACAACAAATGTTAAATAGGTTGATTTCGGAGATCTCAATTTTATGATTTCTAAGTTTATTTTTGAGTGATTCGATGGAATCTAACATTTCTATTTCTTGTTTTGCATTATAGGGGGAAATGAGAAATGGAGTTCTCGCACTATTTGAATTTGTGTTGAGAAAATTTTTATCAGATATTCGTTTGAAAAGACGATCAAATTTTTCACTTAAATTCTCCATTATATTTAGTTTCAGTTGAAATATGGATTAATAGTTTATTATAGGTATAGCTTGAAAAGAGTGGGATTGGTCTTTAATAATTGTCATATCCATTTATGCGACAGTGTGCCAAAATCTGTGTAAAGAGGTAAAAGTGGGTTACCAGATTTGTTTACAAAGATAAGAAAATTTTTAAATACTCTTTTGTTTCTTTTTTCGTTAGATTTTTCAGCAATTAATCCTTATATATACGCTTGGGGGGCTTTGCCCAAAGTTTTCTGCCAAACAACCTCCTCAAACTCTGAAATAATCACAAAGCTTATTGCAAAGCTGATCAAATCTATTAGAATTTAGATTACTTTTGGTTCGTATGGGCTCTGCAGAAGTGCAACTCCTACCCGGTGTCCGATTACAGACGACGAAATAAGACCTGCTTTGAAGCATGTTTTTTATTTATGCCTGATAGTAAGAGAGCAATGAGGGTTTTAAGAACTAGGAGTAGAAATTCTGTTGGATTTCTTTTTTTGCATAGGCCACAGACCAGATCTCTTTGGCGGCAATTGGGGAATGGTAAAGAAAATCGTGCAATAAATCTTTGAACGATCGTCTAATCCTTATTCTACGTTTTTAGTTTAATCAGAAATATCTAAACCAACCAATGGAGCTTCTTTCCCTTATTTTCCAAGTGTCCATCACTAAACTTATCCAATAGAACTTTCATTCATTCCATAGTCAAAGCTTTCCATCTGGATGCATTCTCTTGCCAGAAAGATGATATATCAGAAATATCTAAACCAACCGATGGAGTTTCTTCTTTCCCTTATTCTTCAGGTGGCTATCACTAAACTTATCCAATGGAACTTTCATTCATTCCATCCATAGTCTAAGCCTTCAATCCGAATGCATCCTCTCGCCAAAAAGATTATATAATTGAACATAAATCTGATCCCAGTTTCTTATCGGTTTACTCCATTTTCGGGAGATTTCCATGACCGATAGATAAATGGACTTCATCAATGCATAATTGTTGGGGAAAGACATCTTGTGATGCGTCAGTTTCCTGATTTTGCCATTGAGGTTCTCAATAGCATTGTTGGTGTAGATGATTTTCCTTATTTCCAGAGGATACTCTAAAAAAGTAGTGAGGTGTTCCCAGTTTCTCTCCCATGAACTAATTATATAGGGATATTTCTTCCCCCATTTTTCTTTCAACTTCCAAAGATTTTTAAGAGCTTCTTTTTCATTGGGGGCATTATAGATAGGTTTCATCATAT
>MPMN01000068.1 GCA_002238525.1 Flavobacteriaceae bacterium bin25 | reverse complement strand
CCTTTTCATTGTCATATTTATAATTATAGAGTAATTTAAATGTTCTATTGATTATTTTTTTTCAAAACCCCCGTTGTAGTGGATAGATGTTAGTATTGTTTGGGATTTTTACTATCTTTGCACACCAAAAAAATCATCTATGTTTATCCGATCTAAAATCAACACCCTTAAAAACAAAACAAAAAAGACCTCTTTCTCTCTTTGTGAATGCCGAAGAGTCAACGGAGAACCTAAGCAAGTTACCCTCTTGAACCTCGGTGCTGATTTTCCCATCAAAAAAGAGGATTGGCCTATATTCATTCAGCGTGTGGTCGGGGAAATGAAACGCCATCCTGTCATCGTTTTTGAAGATGATCAACAGATGGATGATCAAGTCCATAGAATCGTCAAAGCCTTAAAGGATATGGGTTATGACCCTTATGCGGTAAAAGATGATAGAACACCTGTGATATTCGACAAAGTGGAAGACTTGGAATCTCGTACTATAGGCGGGGAGAGGGTAGTAAATAAAGCCCTTTCTTTGCTTGGATTCGATGAAATGCTTGCATCCTTAGGCTTTTCAGATCTGCAGAAGCGTATCGCCCATATGCTCGTGGCAAGCCGGTGTATTTCACCTGCTAGTGAAGCCAAGACTTACCGATGGCTTCATCGACGATCAAGCTTATTCCCCTTACTCCAATTAGACGATAACCCGCCGGGTCTCAGTAGTTTGTATCGCGTTGGCGATAAGTTATATACGCATCGGGAAACCTTAATAAAGAAATTATTTACCCAGAGCCAATCGGTATTCGGATTTACTCCGTGCATCGCCTTTTATGATTTGACCAACACTTATCATTATGGAAAACAGGATGATGAGTTGTTGGCTTATGGCAGAAGTAAAGAAAAACGTTCCGATTGTGTGCTGGCAAGTATAGCCATGGTGATTGACGCCTCTGGCTTCCCTACTCATGCCGAGATCTACAAAGGGAACATCAGTGAACCCAAGACCCTGGAGAAGGCTATAAAGGATATAGGCATTGAATGTCCCACGGTGATTATGGATGCGGGGATTTCGACCAAAAAGAATATAGAATTTCTCAACCGGAAGGGCATCAAGTGGTTGAGTATAGAGCGAAACAAAAAACAGCCTCCACCCAAGACGTAGCCGGATAGCACACACCAGACGGATTCAGGTTCAGCGTATAGTTTGTGGGAGGTATCTCAAAGCCAAGAGGTTAAGCGGATATTGGTGCAATCTAAGCCACGAAAACAAGCTCGAGATAATCATTTGAAAAGAGAACGAGAAAAGTTCGAGGAAGAGCTCACTCGATTAAACAAAGGTTTGTCCAATCCTCGCTGTATGCGTGATTACCTGAAAATCGTTGAAAAAGTAGGTATCCTAAGAAAGAAATACCAAAAAGTGGCTTATCAGTATGATATAAAAGTTACTCCGTTGCAGGACTCGGATTTGGCTAGTTCTGTCGGCTTTACCAGGAATAAGGACTATAATCATGCCACAGAGACATCGGGTTGCTATGTCATTGCAACCACGCAAACCGATTGGGAGGCAGAACAAATGGTTCATTATTACCATCAGCTAGGGGATATAGAACGAACTTTCAGAACCTTGAAATCCGAACTAGGATTACGGCCGATATTTCACCGAAAAGTAGAGAGAATAAAGGCTCATTTATTCATCACCATATTGGCTTATTATGTAGTTCATCTGGTTCGTATGCGTCTCAGGGCAAAGGATATCCACCTGAGTTGGGATCGTATCGGTGAAGAATTATTTATACTACAACGAACCACCACTAAGATGCCCGAGCATAAGAACAAATACCACTTGCTTTCTAAGGATGGTACGCTTTCGGCTATACAAAAAATCATTTATGAGGCTATGGATTTACCGATAAGCAATCATCTTCGGTATCGTACAGTGAATAAAGAGGTGCAAGTGCAATAAACTTTGTGCGTAAAATCCCTGACCTAAGACCTAAATTAGGCAGGCTAAATGAACGAAATACTTTCCCTGATGAACCGACTAAAACGGTTCAAGTAAAAGAGCTTTGTTGTAGTGGATAGATTTATAAGTGGCTGATTATCAATGCTAGAATGCCGATTTTGACAAACTTGCGCTTAGGGGAATATTACTGACAGTGATGTTTTCATTGTAGATAATAGTCGTTCTATCTAACCCTCGCTTGTTATCATCAGTTTTTAACTCTTTATCTTTTCTAAAATTCATCTTCGTTACCGCATAAATAGGATAGGCATTATCTAAATCCGTTTTGACGGAATTGAGTATAGTTAGCTTCGGTTTTTTGACCACCACCTTAGGATAAGGCTCTATCCTCTCATAATGAAGATGCATATCTGCCAATTGTCTGCCGATGGTCGAAAATGCCCAGAAATCATCTTTGTTATCTACCAGTGGAATTCTAGGGAGACTTTTCTTTAAATCATTGGCATATGTTTCTCTATACTCAGGACTATGCAAAAATCCATAGACATAGTAGAAAATATCCTCTTTTATGATACCTTGATGATTGTATTGAGTTCTTGCCTTTTGAAGTATGAAATCCGAAATGGCATCTTTTCTGGTGTATTGGTTCTTTGTTTTAATTTCCCTATCAAAAGTTTCATCTAAGTTGAATATCGGAGCTTTTTCTTCTGACTTTTCGTAGTAATACAAGGGAAAGCATTGACCATTTTGTTGAAATTGGAGATCTACAATCTTATTTGAGATCAAACAAGAAAAATCTCTCTTATTGCCTTTTCTTGTAATTGCAATAACCTGATTTTCAAAAATAGGGGGGGGTAATTTTGATGGTATTCTATTGCATCGTCTATTGGAATGGGGAACAATTGATTTTGAAGGTTAGGACTCCAAATCATTTTTTTTTGTTTATATAAATTTTGCTTACAAAATGGTCTATACTGGGAAACAACCAATTCTTCTTCACTAAAATTCAAATGTTTTAACTGGTCTGCATATTCATACAAGTTTTTAACCCACTTTATTTTTTTTGGGTCAGTTGATACCAAATCTTTTGCTTCTAAATTAGTATCATTTGCCTTCTGCAATGATATTTTTTGCACTTCTGAATTATAGAAGTCAATCATTCTCGTTACATTTCTTTTTAATTCACTTGAACTAAAATTATACACCCATACATCTCTATTTGTAACTACTCCAGCAGTATGAGTCATAAAGAAAGAATGTGATGTATCTTGAAATCTCTTCTCTGCTTCAATCGGAACAAAAGTTTCCGGCAGTTCTTTTCTTTGATTAATCCAATCTCCATATTTATTCGGTTTTATTTCTTGGAAAGAAATCTCTTTAATGCTCTTAAAATCAGAGATAATTATTAGTTTTTGTTCTCTGTCCAAATAATCCCCAATATCATGATAATAGATATTGGCTTTACCTATATGATTGGGTTGTTTTACCAAAAGGGTTATGGCAATTGGTGCCCTGCTTCCACTACCAAATATATTCGCCCCTTCTTTTCTCCTCTGTTCTCCTGAAGTTCGTGCATTTCCCCTTAAATTAAAAACATAGATGCTACTAAATTCCTCTTCAATGCATTTCCTAAATCCACTGCCACTTCCACTATCTAGCCAACCACCATTGGTCACAAAGGCAATCACACCACCTTCTTTTTCGTCTATTCTATCTGATGACCACCTAAAGGCTTTTATATAAGAATCATATAAAGATCTAGTTCTAGTAGTTGTACTTTTTTTAGCATACTTCTCTCTTATTTTATTATCTAACTTGTCGTAACTTTCATTTGCTGCATTATCATTTGCCGATTTCTGCTTAGCCGAATAAGGCGGGTTCCCCATGATCACTGTTATCGGCAATTTCTTTTGTTTTTCCAATCTCTTACAATTCTCGGGAAATATCTCAGATATCAAAGGCGCATTGTTCTCCGTAGTCTGGAAAGTATCGGTCAAAACTATCCCCTCAAAAGAAGTAAAATTCTTCGTGCCTATACCATCATCCGGATCTTCGGTAGCATCATGGTAAGCGTTTTCGATATTTACTGATGCCACATAATAAGCCATCAGAACAATTTCAAAGGCTGCCAGCTCCTCGGTGTATTTTCGATATAAATCTTTTTGCTCTACCAAGCCTGATTGAAATAGTCTAGTGATGAATGTTCCTGTCCCCGTGAATGGGTCTAATATCCGAACCCCTTTATCAGAGATGGTTCTCCCGAATTCTTTTTTCAAGACATCATTGACCGAATGGATGATAAAATCCACCACTTGTATAGGAGTATAAACAATCCCGAGTTGCTCTACTACTTTTGGAAAGGCTTCCTTGAAGAAATTGTCGTAGATATCTTTGATTAAATCTTGCTTGGCACTGGGGTTTTCTATTCCAGATACCCTATCCTTAACAGAACGATAAAACCCTTTTAGTTTCGGATTATCTTGTGTCTTTTCAGCAAGGTTTTCTTGTATATATTCCACCACCACTTCCATTGATGCAGAAACAGCATTTTTATTGGCAAAAGAGTATCCTTCAAAAAGGCTTTCAAATATCGGCTTGGTGACCATATGTTGTCCTAGCATCTCTCGGGCTTGTTCTTCGGTGATGTTCGGGCTGACGCTTTTTGTGAGACCATCTAAGAATTCTTGGAACATTTGTTGCTTATCAACATCCTGTTCTATTATTTTTCGGATATCCTCTTCTTGTTTCCGTGCCATCATACCGGCTTCCTTAGCCCAGGTTGTCCAGTAACTCCTGTCGGTCAAACCATCGACCAAGACAGCCTTTACTTCTTTGGACAGTTTCATAATATCCTTTTTTAGTTGTTCGGTGATATCGAAATCATCACCATCGCCAGGACCAGCAACTTCAGTCTCATAAGCCTCGTTTATCTTCATCTTTTCTATGACCACATTAAAATCTTCGTCATGAGATTTTAAGGCTTGGAGAACTTTCCATACGGTTTTGAATCTTTTGTTTTTATCCAAAATATCATGATAAGGGTCTCCAGCTTTCATTAATACGGGGATGATGATATAACCAAAATTTTTGTTGCGGGCTTTTCTCATCACCCGCCCTACTGCCTGGACTATCTGTATTTGCGATTCCTTGGGAGATATAAAAAAAGCGGCATCCAAAGATGGAACATCCACACCCTCGGATAAACAACGGACATTAGTCAATACCTTGCATATCTGATCATCAGCATCATAGATGATTTCCTTGTCTTTATTTGTTTCGGGGGTTTTGGATAAATGCTTATTTCTTGTTTGAACAATACTTTTAGTGCTATCAGAAATTTTATTGTTGGTGCTTTGTTTTGAAATTGTTGATTGTGGTGATTTTAACCAATGTAATAATTCATCTCTTTTTAAAGCATTCATTCCGCCATCGACATGCTCGGCCTGGGCATATACTCTCTTATTATGAGCATATAATGCCTTTGGGGGGATACCATTAGGATGGCTATCCAAATCCTTTAAGGCCTTGGATGCCCTATTGAAAATATTCTTAATGGTTTTCGAATGGGCAATGGTTTTACAAAAAGCAACAGCCGTTTTCATCGGCTGGTTATCTTTTAGTTCCTCAGGGGATAGATTGTTGAGCGAAGCAAAACGGAATATCGCATTCTGGTCTAAATTTCTCTTGGACATGGCATTGATACAGCCGATGGTCGCTCCCAGAGATTCCAATAGTGCATCGACTTTTTTGCTTTTGCCTTCCAAAACACCCTCTTTTTCTCGGACATATTTGACTAAATCTTCGGGGATATCTTCCGGTCTATACCCTAACGCCAATACCTGATAGGGCGATAGTTGTTTTAGCTTTACCGCTTTGGCAAAGCCTAATCTATAAAATTCCTTTCCGTATTTGGTCTGGTCATCCATAGAATAGATATCCGCATCACTTTTGGAAGCATCTTTTTTTGCTTTTTCTCCGTACATTCTCGGAGTGGCGGTCATATACATTCGTTTCTTCCCTATGATATTTTCGTTGCTATGAACAAAAGTAAAAGCAGTGTTCTCATCATCTTTTTTCCTTACCCCAGTAGTCTGGTGTGCTTCATCGGAGATAATCAAATCAAATGCACTATCGATATTGCTATGAGTTGATAGAATTTCCTGGGCTTTAGATGAAACCGCTATGGAATGATAAGTCGAAAATACCACTATCAATCCGCCTTCTTTCTGCTCCCCGTCACGGGGTTTTTGTTTTTCCTTGTAGAGGCTGATTTGCTGGGCTATTTTATTGGGGTCAGTAGATGCCGGTAACCCGACATCAACAGGGCTAGTAATCAGACTATCTTCATCAGGGGATGAAAATTCGTTGGTCTTCGGGTCAGAACAGACCACAATAGAATAAAGATTCTGTTTGGCATCATCGTTCCATGCCCGGATGGTTTGTCCCAACAATGCCAAGGATGGCATCAAAAACAAAATTATCCCCTCCTTTTTATCCGAAAGTGTTTCGGCAATGCGGAGTGAAGTCAAGGTTTTGCCCGTACCACAAGCCATGATCAATTTGCCCCTATCATTTCCCTTGGTATTAAAATGCTCTATTGCTTTATCCAGAGCTTCCCTCTGATAATCCCTGAGTTCCTTAGGATGGATTTTGATGGCATCTTCCCCCGTAATATCTCTTTGGAGTTTTGCCCAATCAACATTGGCATTTCTTAAATTACTAAGACTAATTCTCGTTACTGAGGGATTTTGGTTTTGGATAGCAGCATCAGCCGATGAAGTCCAGTTATCGGTGGTGGAAACAAAATACCGACCGGCAAATCTTTTTTCTTCCTCTATTTGTCCATCTTTAATCTCATGTGGCGTTGCCACTTTTTGGTCAAAAATCTTTTGTGATGTGGAGAGAAAAGAATCAACACTTTTTTTATCTATCTGTCTGTTGGGACTATAGCATTTGCACTGGATAGCATAATACTCATCGGCATGATTGACACCGACCAAATCAATACCAACATCATGCCCATCTCCAAAATCTTTTTTGTAAAGGAACTCATTCCAAGTATAAATCTTCTTGAAAGAGTTTTTGTAGGTCTTTTCGGTCTGTAAGAACCCCCTAATCAGAAATTCAAATTTTTTACCTAAGGCTGATTTGTTTCCAGAAGATTCTTGACGATAAATGTTTATCACATCGTCGAAAGACTGGATATCCTGTGCAGAAATAATACGCTCTGCGAAGTTTTTTTTTGTTGTTTTGGTATCATTGATACTTTCTTTGTTTGTTTGGTTGTTGTTCATAGGTATTTTATTTTAAAGTTGTTTTTCTGTTGTTTTTATTTCAAGTAAAGATTTTTATTTACACAGTCTTTGGGACACTCCCTAATTTTTCATTGGTGATGGTGTATTTTTTTGTTTTTATGATAACTTTCCATTAAAGATTGTACTTTTCTTGGTTAGTATCAAAATGATTTTTGAACAAATAGAATTCCTCAATTTTTCTTTCCATTTCTTCTAAAATGATTTCTAAAGTTTTATTGCAATCCCAATCTAATAAATAAACGTCATCAATTGTTTCAATACCTTCAAAAACCGGGAAAGATTCTATATATGACAAATGATTATATTCTTTTTGAAATCCTTGTTGCAATAAAAGATTTTTCTCATCATCAGATAAACTATCTTGAATTATAGGCAATAAAGTTTTATCTAAAGACAAAAAGAGATGTCTATCTTCTACATAATCCATCGTGTTTTCTGAAGCAATCATATCATTAGTCATTTGTCTGAAAGAAATGCTATTCCATGGTTCTTCATATCTAAAATCCATTTGATTTAAGATTTGATATTTATATTTAAAAAAAACTTCTTTACAATTAATGTCTTCATTTTTCCATTCGTCTTTCTTTTTTGTATATTCATCAATAGCAGTGCTTACATATGTATAGTAAGATTCAAACAAAGATTTAAAATTTGATATATCATATTTATTAGAATTGGACAACAAATGATTTTTTAATAAGTGTAGTTCTTTTAAGGTTTCATTAACTTGTAAAGATGAATACATAACAAAAGATTCTTTATGTCCATGACAATTTTCAAGCTCTTCCTCTATCTCCTCAGCATTAGAAGATAATGATAGAGCAGAAGATAATGGTAACGTAGGATTTTCCAATAATTCATTGTACCAGTTTAATATTCCTATATTAAAAGATGTGCCAAATACAATGTCTTGTCTTATACTATGCAATGAATCACCAATAGATATTTGCTTTTCCCATATTTTATTTATTTTTTTATGGTCATCTTCATTTAAACCATCTATTATTCTCCCTCCATTATGAGAATATGGGTCTATAATATAATCATAATAATTCAAAACGCTAAAACCGGGCATACCCAACACGATAGTATCTGCATATGCTTTTTTCATTCTTTCATCATCCCAATACAAATCTTCATAACAATCTAAATCGTTTACTTTTTGATTTCTTCGTTCATATTTATCAATCATCAAAACGATATATGAATAATACTCTTCCGACAAATTGTTCCAAGCAGAAACACTATTTTTCTTTGAAAGATTAATACAAGAAAGAAAAAAGAAGAACGAAAGAACAAGAAGTATATAATGAGTTTTTATAGATTTAATCATTTTATTCAAATTTTATTTTAGGCAACTCCTTCACCAAATCCAAAGTTTTTACAGACAAATGAATTACAGACAACAACAAATCCAAAATATACTTCGGATTCTCTGTTTCCTTTGACCAATCATTGGGGTTATTGGTAATTCCGGACTTCTTGTCTGTTTTTACTTGATATCTATCCATAACCCATTCTATTGCTGATTTGCCATTGACAACATAATCATATGCTTTTAGGGGGATATTTTCGATGGTTATATTTCCGTTGTAGATGATAGTCGTTTTATCCAATCCTCGCTTATTGTCATCGGTTTTTAGATTTTTGTCTTTCCGGAATTGCATTTTATGCACCTTATGAAGGTCAAATACAGGATCAAAACTGCCTGGATGAGCATTAAATGGTGATAGTACTTTGTTTTTATGAACTTTCACTTCCGGATACGGTTCTATACGCTCGTAATGAAGATGAATATCTACCAATTGTCTGCCGATAGTAGAAAATGCCCGAAAATCATCTTTGTTATCTACCAGTGGAATTCTGGGGAGACTTTTCTTTAAATCATTGGCGTATGTTTCTCTATACTCGGACTATGCAAAAATCCATAGACATAGTAGAAAATATCCTCTTTGGTGATGCTCTGTTGCCCGTATTGAGTTTTTGCTTTTTGGAGTATGAAATCCGAAATAGCATCCTTTCTGGTGTACTGGTCTCTTGTTGTATCAGTGTTGGTAGAAGTGGCATCGAAATGGAATAATGGAGTTTCTTCTGCTGATTTTTCATAGTAGTAAAAAGGGAAGCATTGACTTGCACGCATTATTTCTAAATCAGGAATGCAATTTGATATTAAACAAGAAAAATCCTTTTTATTTCCTTTTCCTGTAACTGTGATAACTATATTTTGATGTTTTGGAGTTGGGAATAATCGGTTGTTCTGAGAGTGTTCTTCATTTAAATTTTTGTTAAAATAGGATTTTTGCTTGCAGAATGGCCTATATATACTCAAAATAATATCATTATCATCAAAATTAAATTTTTCTCCTTTGCACATTCTTTTTATCGTCCCAATACTCCAACTAAACTTTTTAGAGTCCATATTCACAAAGTTATTTGCTGAAGCATCCTTATTTTCTCTATTATAATATCTATCAACTTCTTTATTATAAAAATCAATGGTCTTGTTAATATTGTAACCTAATTTTTCTTCACTAAAATTATACACCCAAGCATCTCTTCGAGATTTAATCCCAATAGAATGCGTTATAAAGAAAGAAAGTGATATACTTTGAAATTTATTCTCTGCTTCAATCGGAACAAAACATTTAAAAATCTCACTTCTTTGATTCTGCCAATCCTTATCTTCATTTGGTTTTATTTTCTTGAAAGGCATTTTTTCTATACTTTTATAATTAGAAATAATTTTTAATTTTTTTTCTTTGTCCAAATAATCCCCAATATCATGATAATAGATATTTGCTTTCCCCATGTGACTAGGATATTTGACCAATAGAACAATGGTTATTCCAGTCATGATGGGGAATATATTTTGCCCTTCTTTTTTCGCTTCCTTTTTTGCTTTTCCTCTCACCCCCCCTAAGATTCAAAACATAAATACTGCTAAATTCATCTTCAATGCATTTTCTAAATCCACTTCCGCTATCACTATCCAGCCATCCTCCATTGGTCACAAAAGCGATAACACCTCCTTCTTTTTTTTTATCTATTCTATCGGTTGACCACCTAAAAGCCTTAAAATAAGAATCATAAAGGGCTACTTTATTTTTTGCTAAACTGTTTTTTACATAAGTATTTTTTATTCTGTTTTCCAACTTATGATATTTTTGATTTGCAGCCTTATCATTTTCGTTTTTTTGTCCCACAGAATAAGGCGGATTACCCATAATCACTGTTATCGGCAATTTCTTCTGTTTTTCCAATCTTTTACAATTCTCGGGGAATATTTCGGACATCAAAGGCTCATTGTTTTCCGTAGTCTGGAAAGTATCGGTCAAAACTATTCCCTCAAAAGGAGTAAAATTTCCCGTTCCTATACCATCATCCGGATCATCGGTAGCATCATGGTAAGCATTTTCTATGTTCACTGATGCCACATAATAAGCCATCAGGACAATCTCAAAGGCTGCTAGCTCTTCGGTGTATTTCCGATGTAAATCTTTTTGCCCTATCAACCCTGATTGAAATAGTCTAGTGATGAACGTTCCTGTTCCCGTGAATGGGTCTAATATCCGAACCCCTTTATCGGAGATCGTTCGTCCGAATTCTTTTTGTAAAACATCATTGATCGAATGGATGATAAAATCAACCACTTCTACAGGGGTATAAACAATTCCTAGTTGTTGGACTACTTTCGGAAATGCTTCCTTGAAGAAATTGTCGTAGATATCTTTGATTAAATCTTGTTTGGCACTGGGGTTTTCTATTCCCGATACCCTATCCTTAACAGAACGATAAAACCTTTGTAGTTTCGGATTATCTTGTGTTTTTTCGGTGAGGTTTTCTTGTATATATTCCACTACCACTTCCATTGATGCCGAAACAGCATTTTTATTGGCAAAGGAGTATCCTTCAAAAAGGCTTTCAAATATCGGCTTGGTGACCATATGTTGTCCGAGCATTTCTCGGGCTTGGTCTTCGGTGATGTTCGGGCTAACGCTTTTTTTGAGACCATCTAAGAATTCTTGGAACATTTGTTTTTTATCGATATCCTGTTCTATTATTTTTCGGATATCCTCTTCTTGTTTTCGTGCCATCATACCGGCCTCTTTTGCCCAGGTTGTCCAATAGCTCCTGTCTGTCAAGCCATCGACTAAAACTGCTTTTACTTCTTTGGACAGTTTCATGATGTCCTTTTTTAGTTGGTCGGTGATATCGAAATCATCACCATCGCCAGGACCGGCAACTTCAGTATCATATGCTTGGTTTAATTTCATCTTTTCGATGACTACATTAAAATCTTCGTCATGGGATTTTAATGCTTGGAGAACTTTCCATACGGTTTTGAATCTTTTGTTTTTATCGAGGATATCTTGGTAATTATCTCCGGATTTCATCAATACGGGTATGATGATATACCCGAAATTTTTGTTTTTAGATTTTCTCATCACCCGCCCTACTGCCTGGACTATCTGTATTTGCGATTCTTTGGGAGATATAAAAAAAGCAGCATCCAGGGCTGGAACATCTACGCCTTCGGACAAACAACGGACATTAGTCAATACTTTACAAACTTGATTATCCGTGTTGTTATAAAAATCATTTTTTTCTATTTGTTCTATTTCGGGTTTTACAATCTTAGGCACAGATTTTTTTCTGGTTTGGATAACATCTTTGTATTTATTCAAAATTTCAATTTTGGATTCTGGTAAGTTTTTTTCTTTTTCCGATTTTTTAAATTCTTTTGGGTTAGTTGGTTGAGATGATTTTAACCAGTGTAATAGTTCATCTCTTTTTAGGGTATTCATTTTTCCATCGACATGCTCGGCCTGGGCATATACTCTCTTATTATAGACATTTAATGTCTTATTGGATATAGATTCTGGGTGGCTATCTATTTTAAAAAAGGATTCGGAAACATTATTAAAAATATTTGTGATGGTTTTTGAGTGGTTGATTGTTTTACAAAAGGCTACGGCCTTTTTCATCGGTTTTTCGTCTTTTAGTTCCTCAGGGGACAGGCTGTTGAGCGAAGAAAACCGGAATATCGAGTTCCGGTCTAAATTTCTTTTGGACATGGCATTGATACATCCGATGGTTGCCCCCAGAGATTCCAATAGATCATTTACTTCTTTTTTATTTCCTTCTAAAACGCCTTCCCTTTCTTGGACATATTTGACTAAATTTTCGGGGATATCTTCCGGTCTATATCCTAGTGCTATTACTTGGTAGGGCGATAGTTGTTTTAGTTTTACTGCTTTGGCAAAGCCTAGTCTATAAAATTCTTTTCCGTATTTATCTTTATCATCCATAGAATAGATATCCATATCTGTTTTTTTGGCGTGTGATTTTGCACTTTCTCCGTACATTCTCGGCGTGGCGGTCATATACATTCGTTTTTCCGCAAAAATATTTTCGTTGCTATGAACAAAAGTAAAAGCGGTGTTCTCATCACCTTTTTTCCTTATTCCGGTAGTCTGGTGAGCTTCATCGCAGATAATCAAATCAAATGCACTATTGATATTGCTATGAGTTGATAGAATTTCCAGTGCTTTAGCAGAGACTGCTATGGAATGATAAGTTGAGAATACCACTATCAATCCGCCTTCTTTCTGCTCCCCGTCACGGGGTTTTTGTTTTTCCTTGTAGAGGATGATTTGCTGGGCTATTTTATTGGGGTCGGTTGATGCCGGCAACCCGATATCAACGGGGCTAGTGATGAGGCTATCTTCATTATCTGATGAAAATTCGTTGGTCTTCGGGTCAGAACAGACCACAATAGAATAAAGATTCTGTTTGGCATCATCGTTCCATGCCCGGATGGTTTGTCCCAACAATGCCAAGGATGGCATCAGAAACAAAACTATCCCCTCCTTTTTATCCGAAAGTGTTTCAGCAATCCGGAGTGAGGTCAAGGTTTTGCCCGTACCACAAGCCATGATCAATTTGCCCCGGTCATTTCCTTTGGTATTAAAATGCTCTATCGCTTTATCCAGGGCTTCCTGCTGATAATCCCTGAGTTCCTTCGGGGGGTTTTTGATGGCATCTTCCCCCGTAATATCTCTTTGGAGTTTTGTCCAATCGACATTGGCATTTCTTAAATCATTGAGATTGATTCTTATTGCCGGTGGACTTTGGTTTTGGATGGCAGCATCAGCCGATGAAGTCCAGTTATCGGTGGTAGAAACAAAATACCGACCGGCAAATCTTTTTCCTTCATTTATTTGTCCATCTTTAATCTCATGTGGCGTTGCCACTTTTTGGTCAAAAATCTTTTGTGATGTGGAGAGAAAAGAATCAACACTTTTTTTATCTATCTGTCTGTTGGGACTATAGCATTTGCACTGGATAGCATAATACTCATCGGCATGATTGACACCGACCAAATCAATACCAACATCATGCCCATCTCCAAAATCTTTTTTGTAAAGGAACTCATTCCAAGTATAAATCTTCTTGAAAGAGTTTTT
>MPMN01000067.1 GCA_002238525.1 Flavobacteriaceae bacterium bin25 | reverse complement strand
CTCTAGGTGCAAGCAACTTGGGGATGCCTAGTTTCTTGATCATATGCAGTACCACAGCTACATGACCGTGTGGTTTACTGCTGATCAGCGTGAAGGCATCTTCAATGGACTTGACCACGATTCCTCCTCTGAAGAGTTCTTTGATTTGTAGAATGATCGGTAGAGGAAGCTTGGTGATATTAGCGATAGTGGTTTTGACGGATTTACCGTTGACCCATTTGGACTCACGGATGAGCCATGTGGGCTTGGATTTACGATTTGGTATTCGAGATACGTACATGGACAGGTAATAAAATTTTAATGGTTTTACATATAGGTATCAAATATAGGAAATAATTGGATAAAATAGGCTTTATTGGATGATTTTATAAGAAATTTCTATTCATTTATACATGGACAGCAAATTTCTGGTAAAATTCCTTCGGATATACATATAAAACACATATATACTTCTAAAAATCGGTAAAAAAGAGTCGAAATCCCTAGAAAACCATCAAAAATCAATGAAAAAACCTGAAATTTGTTCAAATTTCTTCCTGAAATCAATCAAAAAAAGCCATATTAGGGAAAAATAGGGGGGAAGTTCAGATGTATGGTTGGGGGTAACCGTTGAAAATAAAAAAACGCGTTATAGAATTGATTACTTACGAAAAATAGAAGCAACAATTAAATTCATTTCCGCTGAACCATTACTTGAAGATATTGGCAATCTAAATCTCAGCGATATACATTGGGTAATTGTAGGAGGTGAAAGCGGTCACAACGCTAGACCAATGAAAAAAACGTGGGCACTTAACATCAAAAAGCAATGTGAACAACAAGGTCCTGCATTTTTTTTTAAACAATGGGGGACATGGGGTGCAGACGGAATTAAAAGAAATAAAAAATCTAACGGCATTGAACTAAATGGAGAGATTTATCAGAATTATCCCGTTCATGCATAGAATTTTTTGAATATCCACATAGTCCAAAAAGATTCTATACCATATTGGTGTCTAGCCCATCTTTTACACATTCATTCAAGGAATGGCGGACAGTTTTATCTTGATAGGGCACCAATTGATAATTATTAGCATCATCTGCGTAAACTAAAACTAGTGCATGTTACATTTCTACATGTTTTTCAATAAAAGGACATACAGTTTTCTGGTCTGTCAATGTAATCACTTGTATTTGTATTTTAATTTTTTAGAAAAGTGTTGATTGTGCAGTTAAGCTTAACCTAGTTAGCTGTGTCACTCAAAAAATAAAGCCTGAACACTCGTAAATCTTCTTCTTCAAACTGATCGCCAAATTCATCAACAAATTTCCGTAAATCATCTGATTCCTCATTGATTAAGAAATCATAGAGGCTATCTTCTTCCTCTTCATCAAATAGTTCTTCGATCCAACTATAGATATCCAGTTTGGTACCTGACTTTACAATTTTTTCCATCTCATTGAGCAAATTTTCACGCGAAGTTCCCTTTGCATTTGCTATTTCATCAAGAGTCAATTTTCTGTCTATACTCTGGATGATGAAAGGTTTTAGAGGGGAATTAGATTTTTTTGTTTTAATCACTAAATCATCAGGACGAATAATATCGTTTTCTTCGACATAATTTGAAATCAAGTCAATAAATATTTGACCAAATTTTTCTGCTTTACCGATGCCAACCCCAGCAATTTCGAGGAGTTCTTTGAAATTCATGGGATATTTCAAGCACATATCCTGGAGAGAGAACTCCTGAAAAACTGTATAAGGGGGTACACTACGATCTCGAGCGACTTTTTTTCTTGTTTCCAAGAGCATTTTCATCAATATAGGATCTGTATCCATTTTGCCATTATCAGCAAATGGCCCTTGCCTGCTTGATGCAAAGGATTGAGGTTCAGATATGAAAATATCTTTATTCTCGGTTTTAAACTTTTTTCCTTTAGAGGTAACAGACACTGTACCGTACGTTTCGATATTCTTTTTCAAATAGCCTCTAACCGTGACCTGACGAATAAGGGATTTCCAAAATAATTCACTCTTATCTTTTCCAATTCCAAAAAATGAAGATTTATCCGTTTTGTGTGCCTTGATAACTGCATTGGTTTTCCCACTCAACACTTTTGCTAATTCTTTGGTCTTGTAATTAGCTTTCGACTGTTCAATGACATCAAGCAATATCTTGAATTCTTTATTGGCATTGATTTGCTTTTTTGGATACCGCACATTATCATCTAAATCACCACCCGGTCCAGTAGCATTATCAAACTCTTCACCAAAGTAATTCAACAAAAATTTTCTTCTTGAAATTGCTGTTTCTACATACCCTACCATTTCTTCTAGAAGTAATGAACTCCTTTCTTGTTCAGAAATAGTCTTGGAATCTGAAAATGATTCGAGTTTTTCAATATCCTCATAGTGGTAAAAAGCCAGACAATGGCCTTCACCTCCATCTCTTCCAGCACGCCCAGTTTCTTGGTAGTAGCTTTCTATACTCTTAGGAATTGAATGATGAATCACAAATCGAATATCTGGCTTATCTATGCCCAATCCAAAGGCAATAGTAGCCACCATAACATCACATATGTCATTCAAAAAATCTTCCTGGTGTTTAGAACGAGTTTTGGAATCTAGTCCTGCATGATAATGAAGAGCATTAATGCCATTCTCCTGAAGATCACTTGCTAAATCTTCGGCATTTTTTCGAGACAAACAATATACAATTCCGGATTTTCCCTGCTGATTTTGTTTGATGAATTTGATGATTTCTCTGCTGACATCAGGAGTTTTTGGCCGGACTTCATAATATAAATTAGGGCGATTAAATGAGGCTTTGAAAATTTTGGGATCCTGCATCTTCAGATTTTTGATGATATCCTCTTGTACTTTAGGCGTTGCTGTGGCAGTTAAAGCAATTATCGGAATAGATTGTCCTATTGAATCAACGGATGATTTGATGTTTCGATATTCAGGTCTAAAATCATGCCCCCATTCTGAAATACAATGCGCTTCATCAACAGCTACATAAGAAATACTTAAAGTTTTGAAAAAGTCAATGTTGGAATCTTTTGAAAAGGATTCAGGAGCTACATAAAGCAGTTTGGTTCTGCCAGATTCGAGGTCTTGATATACTTGTTTTCGAGCCTTTTTAGAAAGGGTAGAATTAAGAACATGAGCAATTCCTTCATCTGTGGCAATGCCTCTAATTGCATCAACCTGATTTTTCATCAAGGCAATGAGTGGAGATATAATTACAGCTACTCCAGAATCAGACAGGAATGCTGGTAGTTGATAGCAAAGTGATTTTCCACCTCCAGTTGGCATAACAACAAAAACATCATGACCATCTAAAAGGGATTGAATAACGGCTTCCTGTTCGCCTTTGAATCTATCAAAGCCGTAGTGCCTGCTTAACTCTCTTCGGAGGTTTGTAAGTTTCTCCATGAAATTACCTCGTTAAAAATACTAAATTTACACTTCAAATTTAACTCTCTATGTTAACTTTTTCTTCATTGATTTGACAATAAAAAATTCAGAAGGACTTATCTCCATAGCTCGTGAAAGTTTATTGGTTCAATCGGAAGCTATCAAAAACCTTGCCGATGTTATAGATGATTGCTTTATTCAATTGGTATTGAAGATTTTTAAATCTAAGGGAAATCTTTTTTTAACAGGTATAGGTAAAAGTGGTCTGATTGCTCAAAAGACGGTGGCCACCTTGAATTCGATTGGAATCCCTGCGTTTATTTTAAACTCAGTGGATGCTTTACACGGAGATATTGGTAAAGTACGTACTAACGATATAGTAATTTGTTTATCCAAAAGTGGAACAACTCCTGAAATAGTAACATTGATAAGACATCTCAAGCATTTCGGTGTTTATAGAGTTGCATGGACTAGTGATTTGGAATCTCAATTGAGTAAAGAAGCAGACTTAACTATCCATACCCCAGTGAAATCTGAGGTCTCAAAGGATAATTTGATTCCAACTACTAGTACAACTGTCCAATTATGTATTGGTGATGCTTTGGCGGTATGCCTTTTAGAATTAAAAAAATTTGATATGGAGAGTCTTGCTTTGTATCATCCTAGTGGATTCATAGGCAAGCAACTTACTCTTACCCTTGAAGGGATGCTTACCAATCATCAACGATCCCATGTTGGACATAACACGCCTGTTAAAACGGTTATAGTTGAAATATCCAGAAATAGACTTGGAGCAACTGTGGTAATAAAGGATAGCCAAATAATAGGAATCATAACCGATGGTGATATTCGGCGCACAGTGGAGCATCATGATACTCTTGGAGTTCTCAAAGCTAGTGATATCATGACTGAAAATCCCATCATGATGCCTACCCAAACCCTTGCCAGGGATGCTCTTTGGAGAATGAAGAAACAAAAAATTAATCAACTGATTGTCCATGACAGTGAATTGAATTATGTTGGTTTAGTTCACTTAATGGACTTTATCAAGGAAGGACTTTAGTTATGTCAAAAAAAAAGGAGATGTCCTTTTTGGATCATCTTGAAGAGTTACGGTGGCATTTAATCAGATCTGTAGTTGCAGTTGTACTGGTAGCTATTGTGGCATTTTTATTTAAGGATTTTGTTTTTGACAAAATTCTGTTTGGTCCAAAAGAGAGAAGCTTTATTACCTATCGATTTTTTTGTGATGTAGCCAATTTTTTTGGTACAACGAGTAATTTTTGTGGGGGTGAACTACCGTTCAGAGTTCAGAGCAGAACTGTGGCTGGTCAATTTTCTGCCCATATGTGGACTTCTATACTCACGGGTTTCATTCTGGCATTTCCCTATATATTGCACCAATTTTGGTCTTTTATAAGTCCTGGACTATACGAAAAAGAACGGGCAACAGCTCGTGGATTTATTTTTGTAGCATCTTTTCTTTTTTTTCTTGGTGTAGTATTTGGGTATTATCTAGTTACTCCGCTTTCAATAAATTTTTTGGGGAACTATTCAGTTAGTGACCAGATTCATAATGATTTTGATCTCTCTAGTTATATCGGACTTCTTCGGGCATCAGTATTGGCCACTGGAATAATGTTTGAACTACCAATTATCATCTACTTCTTAACTAAAGTGGGGATTGTCACCCCAAAGATATTGGCCAAGAACAGAAAGATTGCTCTAGTTATTGTCTTGAGTATTGCTGCAATCATCACTCCTCCTGATATTATATCTCAAATAATTGTGAGTATCCCAATACTTTTACTATATGAGGTAAGTATATTTATATCGAAATTGGTAACCAAAGCGCAAATGAAAAAAGAAGCTGAGTATCAATCTGAGATTGATTTGAAAGATGAACAATGAAAAGTATTAAAACCTAATTAAATCGTAAATGAAGCTGAGTGCAATTGATATAGAAAAATCCTATCGTAATAAAAAGGTTGTCAAAGGTATTTCCTTAGAAGTATCACAGGGTGAAATTGTAGGGTTGCTTGGACCAAACGGAGCCGGTAAAACCACTTCATTTTATATGATTGTTGGACTTATTAAGCCTGAAAATGGAAAAATCTTTATTGATCGAAAAGAGATCACCAAGGATGCTATGTACAAACGAGCTCAAAAAGGGATTGGGTATCTAGCTCAAGAAGCGTCAATCTTCAGAAAACTAAGTGTTGAAGATAATATTCTGAGCGTCCTTCAGATGACCAAGCTATCCAAATTCCAACAAAAGGAGAAGATGGAATCCCTACTTGATGAGTTCAATATTCAGCAAATCAGAAAAAATAGAGGTGATTTACTTTCAGGAGGAGAACGACGAAGAACAGAAATTGCAAGAGCTCTTGCTCGTGACCCCAAGTTTGTGCTTCTTGATGAACCTTTTGCTGGAGTTGATCCTATTGCTGTAAAAGATATTCAAGACATAATTTTCGTGTTGAAGCAAAAAAACATTGGAGTTCTCATCACTGATCACAATGTACATGAAACCCTTGCAATTACCGATCGCACATATATTATGTCTCAAGGAGATATTCTCAGACAGGGCACACCTGAAGTGCTGGCAGAAGATAAGGTAGTGAGAGAAACTTATTTGGGAAAGGACTTCATATTAATTCAAAAGAAACCCATCACTCAATGAGAAATCTACGTCCTGATTATTTCATTTTTATGCTTTGAAAAAAATACTGAGCGTACGTAGCATTTATAATTCCAATTTCTTTCTTCAACTTTTTCATTTTAATCTGTTCGTTTATCTTTTCGCTCATCTCAAACGCAAGATTGTCAAAATTCACATTCTAATTTAATAATCAACCACTTATGAATATATCTGCAAAAACACAGTCTTCTTCCTTGAACTCTTTTAGTCAGTTTATTAGGTAGACTATTTGGATAATTTAGTCTACCTAATTTGGGACTTAGACTAGAGATTTCGTGTTCCATCTCTTTCATATGGCATCTAAGATTATTTTATCATTGGTTGGATGATTTAAATATGGTTAGCTGAAATTTGTTTTTTGATGCGAAAGTCAGCATTCCAATTCAATTATGTGGCTTGTTTGAATTGACTTATTGCCATTTACATCCATAAAGTGAGGCTTTTGGGGATTTTAGTTTTAGGAAATTGATTTTGGTATGGGCATATATAAGAAATCATAAATAATTGGGAAAGATATCGTAATACATAACCAATACTTTTATAATGGTGATGTACGCCTAATTAAACCTGATTTTCAACCTGTTCGGCCACTTTTTTATCACTTATATAAATGATATATTTCGAATGATCTTCGTGAAATGCTTCCATGTCTAAATTTTTAGTATTCTTTTATTTATAATATTTGTATGATATATTAGTGCTCATGTCTTACCCAATAGAAAATACAGGCCGATCACTCTCCTCCGTGAATCTTGGAGAAATGAAAAGAAAGTCAAGAAAAAACCATAGCCAATTTAACCCACTTCTCTTCCTCTATCGTTGGGAGTTAGGCTTTACTGGTATCCAGTATAAAAACGTAGTTGTCAGTAAAGTAACAGTTTGAAACAATACTTTTTTCAAGCCTAGTAAGGGTTTTGCACACATTTTAGGCCAGAATTTAAGATTAAATTTTGGAATATTCCTTCCTACAAACTACTGCAAAAAAGATAATGTGCATGTTCTCTATTTTTTAGTTTATATCGTGGATGGGGAACCCTATTCATAATCAATTTACAAGGTTTTCGCTGTGGGTAAAAGCGGTTATTTATTCTGATAAGGAAAGAACACAAAAATCGATTTCATAATTTTCCGCTAAATATATTTTGATATTAAAAAATAATTTATTACCTTGTCATTCGATTTATTATGTCATCAATATTCTTTAACAACTACTACCGCCCCCCTATTATGTCATCAATATTCTTTAGCAACTACCTACCTACCGCCTTATGTCACCAATATTCTTTAACAACTACCCCCCCCCTTATTTTGGGATAGGAGTCCGTTTATTGGTTCCAGACCTCGAATTTTCTACTTTTTTAAAGAGATTCCTCTTTTTAGTACGCGATATGCTTGCTTATACCTTTCTAAAGGGAAGGATATGATAGTCTCACTTTCCCGTATTCTTCAAATCCCATTTTTTAGGGGGGGGTAAATTCAGATTTTGATTTTCTACCAGTCCGCTTTGAGGGGGTTTCATCTTTAAAACATATTGCTCAAATCAAAAACATTATCAAATAAAATATATAATCCAATGAAATTCAAAATTTTTCCATTTCCATTATCTATTTCCATAGTAGCACTACTCGTTTTATTTTCTTGCAATGATGGAGAAGTTGAACCTATTCCGATTGTTCAACTAGTTACAACTAAGTTCATGATCTCCACATCATCGGGAGTTGGCGGATCGATAACAGATTCTCAAAAGGTAGAAAATGGCCAGTCGGTGAAAATTATTGCTGCGGCCAAAGAATACTACCAGCTGAAGCAATGGACAGGCGATTGTGGTAGTTTTAGCCCAGACAAATCAGAGATTACCATCACTGCATCCAAGAATTGTCAGATTGGCGCTGAGTTTGAGAAGATACAATACAACATCACCGCCACATCTTCTGAAGGAGGTAGTGTCGGTGAAGGGGAATTATCAAGAGAATATGGGCAGGTAGTCTCTTTTACTGCAGAGCCAGAAGAAGGCTATCAGTTAAGTGGATGGACGCCAACCGAAGATAGTGAATGTCCTGACCTAATAACGGTCAAAAACAAAGTGACCTTCACTGTTGCCGGTGATTGTAGTTTGGAAGCGGTCTTTACCAAAGCCCCTCGTACCATTACCATCGCAGAAAATGACCCCGTGACGGGGATCAAAAATGGGAAAATAAACATCACTCCATCTCCAACTGTTGACCATGGGGATGAGGTGGTGATAACAGCTACTGCCAATGAACACTATGCCTTCAAGGGTTGGTCTGGAAGCTGCGGTGAGTTCGGTGCTGACGAATCGACCATAACCATTACTGTGGAGGCCGATTGTACAATAGATGCGGTTTTTGAAAAAATAAACTATACCATCACAGCGACATCTTCTGAGGGAGGTAGTGTGGTCCAAGGCGGACGGCAAGTTGATGAGGAATTATCTATAACCTATGGACAAACAGCCGCTTTGACAGCAACACCTGACAAGGGTTATCAATTTAGTGGATGGACAACTGAAAATTGTCCTACCCTTGAAGATGCTACAGATGTTGAAGCCAAGTTTATGGTTGAAGGTAATTGTAGTTTGGAAGCTGTTTTTACCAAAGAACCTCGCACAATTACCATAGCAGGAAACAACCCCGTGACGGGTACCAGAAATGGGGAAATAAGCATCACGCCATCTGAAAATGTTGTCTATGGTGATGAAGTAGAGATTACAGCCACTCCTAATAAACATTATGCCTTCAAGGGTTGGTCTGGAAGCTGCGGTGAGTTCGGTGCTGACGAATCGACCATAACGATTACTGTGGAGGACGATTGTACGATAGATGCGGTTTTTGAAAAAGTAAACTATACCATCACGGCAACATCATCTGAGGGAGGTCAGGTGCGTCACCTGGGAAGTACAAGCGACGAGGAATTAACTATAGCATATGGGCAGACCGCTATTTTAACAGCAACGCCTGACAAAGGTTATCAATTTGGTGGTTGGACAAGTGAAAATTGTCCTACCCTTGAAGATGCTACAGATGTTGAAGCCAAGTTTATGGTTGAAGGCAATTGTAGTTTGGAAGCGGTTTTTGAAAAAAGGGAATTTACCTTAACGATTTCTCCTACTGAGGGAGGCTCTGTAAGTGATACAGAACTAAGGAAAGAATATGGACAAGAAGTTTCTTTGACTGCAACTCCTAAAAAAGGAGGTGTTTTTGTGAGATGGGAAACAGCAGAAAACCTAAACTCGGGCACCGAGACGGATTGTCCGAGCATAGCAGATAATGAACTTTCCAATCCCCAGTTGAGTTTCATCGTAGTAGGAGATTGTACATTAAAAGCGATTTTTAGGGATGAAGTTTACAACATCAGCACTTCAGCATCAGAAGGCGGTGTGATAGTCCCTGTCCAGAAGGTACGTTCAGGAGACCCGGTGACCATTACGGCAACTCCAGACAAAGGGAATGAATTCAAAAATTGGGAAGGGGACTGTGGTGAGTTCCATTTCGGTGAACCAGACCAAGGGAGTCAGTCAAGTATCGCATTTACTCCAAATGGCGATTGCCATATCAAAGCAGTATTTGAAGGTAAAGAATACACGATCAAAGCAAAGGCAGGAAATGGGGGTAGTGTGGATACTCCTTTGCTGGTCAAGAAATATGGAGAAAGAATAACCATTGAAGCAGAGGTTGATTCCGGTTATACCTTTGAACGATGGAATGTAGAGGGCGATGGTTGTCCTGACAATTTGGATGCCACTTATTCTATTGCTTCATTTAAAGTAAATGGGGATTGTATTTTGGATGCTTTATTCCGAGCCATTATTGTTGAAAATTCTGATACAGAGGTGCATCACCTGGAAGAGGACCAGCCAACCAAAAAAGAAGAGGCCATAAGCAATATCCCTGCTTTGGGACAGACTATTAGTCCCCAGACGAGAACAGCCAATACTGCCGGCACATCTGATATAACTGAATTGGGTATCAATCTGCCCGTGACTGCCGATAGCGATTCAACTGGCGAAACCATTTTATACTTAGACGATAATGGGGTAACCGTAAAGAGCAGGTCATGTGAACCTGAGGTCATTGATAAGTACTATGAACTCAATGGTCAAAAATATAGGCTTGCCAGCCGAAGAACCATCATAGACATCATCAGTGACCCTATGTATCCTTTCGGTTCCAGCGATGCCATCAACAATGATTTAACTTATGTATGCACTACTTGTGTTACGGATATGAGTGAATTATTTGCACATAATAGATATCCAACAGATGGTTACAGTATTTCCTCTTGGGATGTTAGTAATGTGACTAATATGAGTGGGATGTTCCGCAATTACTGGTTCAATCATGATTTATCCAATTGGGATGTCAGTAATGTGACCAATATGAGTGGTATGTTTTTTAATGCTCATGGTTTCAATCAGGATTTAACCACTTGGGACTTCAGTAATGTTACTGATATGAGTGGTATGTTTGAAGAGGCTGTTCATTTTAATGGCAATTTAGCCGGATGGGATGTCAGCAATGTGACCAACATGAGTGCTATGTTCAGAAAAGCCAGTAGCTTTGCCGGTATAGGCTTGGAATCTTGGGACACGAGCAATGTAACCAACATGAGTTATATGTTCCGTTCAGCGAGTGCTGTCCGGTTCGGTATTCCGGTTGATTATGAGAATCCTTATAGTAATGCCCGGCATCCGGGCATTGAAGATTGGGATGTCAGCAATGTTACTAATTGCACTGATTTCGCTAAAAAAGCCAGTAAATGCTATATGTTTAGGGCTAGACCTGTCAGAACCGATAACAATACTTCGGGGACTGCTACATTTGATATTCTATTAACAAGTTATTTTAGATACCCGGCTTTTACTTGTACTTATTCGGACAAAAGAAATGGGCAAGGGGAAACCATTCCCAAGAATTTCAATTGTTATTAATCATCATTTTGTGATTGATGTTAAGAGAAAAAACAAAGCTAGTATAGAATTACTATTTCCGCCTGGGGACACGATATTAGAGACAGCAAATGCTTTGGACATTGAGGGAAAAATAATTTGTATATAATGCCTGACTAATTTGCGCCATGGGTTGGAGATTTTATGCACAAAGTTTATTGCACTTACTCCTCTTTATTCACTGTACGATACCGAAGATGATTGCTTATGGGTAAATCCATAGCCTCATAAATGATTTTTTGTATAGGGGAAAGCGTACCATCCTTAGAAAGCAAGTGGTATCTGTTCTTGTTTTCATGAATCTTGGTGGTGGTTCGTTTTTGCATTAATAATTCCTGACCGGCATCATCCCAACTCAGGTTGATCCCCTTTGCCTTGAGACGCATACGAACCAGATGAACTACATAATAAGCCAATATGGTGATGAATAAATGAGCCTTTATTCTTTCCACTCTTTGATGAACTATCGGCCGTAATCCTAGTTCGGATTTCAAGGTTCGGAAAGTTCGTTCTATATCCCCTAGCTGATGGTAATAATGAACCATTTGTTCTGCCTCCCAATCGGTTTGGGTCGTTGCAATAACATAGTAACCCGATTTCGCTATGGCATGATCATAGTCCTTATTCCTGGTAAAGCGGACAGAACTAGCCAAATCCGAGTCCTTCAACGGAGTAACTTCTATATCATACTGATAAGCCACTTTTTGGTGTTTCTTTTTTAGTATACCTACTTTTTCAACGATTTGTAGATAATCACGCATACAGCGAGGATTGGACAAACCTTTGTTTAATCGAGTAAGCTCTTCCTCCAACTTTTCTTGTTCTCTTTTCAAATGATTATCTCGAGCTTGTTTTCGTGGCCCAGATTGAACCAATACCCTCTTAACCTCTTGGCTTTGTGATACCTCCCACAAACTATACGCTGAACCTGAATCCGTCTGGTGTGTGCTATCTGGCTTTGTCTTCGGTGGAGGCTGTTTTTTGTTTCGCTCTATACGCAACCATTTGATGCCCTTCCGGTTGAGAAATTCTATATTCTTTTTGGTCGAAATCCTCGCATCCATAATCACCGTGGGACATTCAATGCCTATATCCTTTATAGCCTTTTCCAGGGTCTTGCGTTCACTGATGTTCCCTTTGTATATCTCGGCATGAGTAGGGAATCCAGAGTCATCAATCACCATGGCTATACTAGCTAGAACACGATTGGAACGTTTTTCTTTACTTCTGCCATAAGCCAACAACTCATCATCTTGTTTTCCATAATGATAAGTGTTGGTCAAATCATAAAAGGCGATACACGGAGTAAATCCGAATACCGATTGGCTCTGGGTAAATAGTTTCTTTATTAAGGTTTCCCGATGCGTATATAACATATCGCCAACCCGATACAAACTACTGATACTGGGCGGGTTATCGTCTAATTGGAGTAAGGGAAAAAGACTTGATCGTTGATGAAGCCATCGGTAGGTATCGGTCTCATTGCCAGGGGCAAGACACCGGCTTGCCACGAGCATATGGGCGATACGCTTCTGCAGATCTGAAAAGCCTAAGGATGTAAGCATTTCATCGAATCCGAGTAAAGAAAGGGCTTTGTTTACTACCCTCTCCCCGCCTATGGTCCGAGATTCCAAGTCTTCCACTTTGTCGAATATCACAGGTGTACGATCATCTTTTACCGCATAAGGGTTATAACCCATATCTTTTAAGGCTCTCACGATCCTATTGACTTGATAGTCCATTTGCTCATCTTGTTCAAAAACGCTGACAGGATGGTGTTTTATTTCTCCGACCACTCGTTCGATGAGTATAGACCACTTATCTTTTTTGATAGGAAAATCAGCACCGAGGTTCAATAGAGTAGCTTGCTTAGGTTGTCCATTGACTCTTCGACATTCACAAAGGGAAAAGGAAGCCTTCTTCGTTTTGTTTTTAAGGGTATTGACTTTTGTCCGGATGAACATGGATTAAAAATATTTTGGAGGGGGGCTAAGATATTAAAATCTCAGGCTCTAATCACTTTGTTGTGGAATAGTCGGAAATGAAGCAAAAAGGTTCTACTGCGTATTTTGAACTGGGAATAAAAAAGTCGTTTATTTTGACTGTTTTTGCAATAGGTTTTAAAAAGAAAAACTGGGTTATTAATTTCTTTTAGGACAAATATTACTCTTAGACGCCGTTTAAGTGGTAATCAAAAGATTATCAGCTATTAAATGAAATGGCCGGTGCCAATAGATACACTTATAATAATGCATTAAATCATCTGTTCAAACAATACCAAGAAAGTATCAACGATACCCAAAAAATGGAAAATGCGATTACTCTTATCAAGATTTGGGGAAATGGTATACCCAACATAAAAAGAATATTGCGACTTGGTTGTCTGGTTATTCACCAGCTAAGGTTAAATTGATTTTAAGGGATTTATCTGTGGCTTATAAGGAATTTTTAAAGGGAGAAAGAGGCAAGCCGAAGATCAAATCAAAAAGACGAAAGCAGAGTTTCCCGATAACTTTATACCAAAACGAAATAAAGGAAGCCGAAGATGGCAATGGGTATCTCTTGTTAAAAAGAGGGTTTTATATCCAGATAAGAGGCTATAAAAAACAGATTTGTCATTATAGCACCCCGGTTTTTATAGGGACGTATCGTCAAAGAAATCACCGATAGAAGTAATACATCTAGAAGGAAAAGGAAAAATAAATACAAAGAGAATAAGTGGTTTCTCTATATTCAATGCGAAGTAGATGCTGTTGAAAGACAAATAGGTACAATCGATATCAATGATATCGTAGGTATAGATAGAACCGAGCTTGCGAGCTAGACGTTCCCCTAGTTCCGTAAGGAACCATAATTAGCCTTAGTCAAATGTAGGTCAAGTAGCCGATAGTAAAGGTATTATTCATTATTTAGCGGACACCAAAAAGGAAGAAAAGAGAAAGAAAGTTCTTCAAAGAAGGAGAGCGAAAAAACGACATGCCAGTAACAAAGCCTATAAAACGAATATCCTGATAGCCAAAAAACAACGTAAGATAAGAAATAAAAGAAATGATTGCTTAAGAAAGACAAGCAAAAAGATATCCAGTAGTTCTGCATTAGCGGTTTTGGAAAATCTGATCCCCGTCACGGGGTTTGAAAACCAAGAATATGACCAAATCA
>MPMN01000066.1 GCA_002238525.1 Flavobacteriaceae bacterium bin25 | reverse complement strand
AGGTTTTACACTTAATAATAAAGAGTTATTTACTCGGGTTGTTATTAGAAATAAAGAATTAAATGTCAAGTGATAAAACCGATTTGAGTAAAGTAGATAGTTGGACATTGGATTCTCAATTAAATAAACTATACGAACGAAAAGAAAAGTGCTCGACCAGGGACGAATCACAAGATTTGGATAATCAAATTAAAGATATTCTGGTTGAATTAGTGAAAAGGGAAGTGGGAAAGAGACAGGGCTCTTAGGGTTTTTAAATTAGTTGTTTATGACTAAGAGTGATTGAGCTTTAGTACCGTCCCTGTTTTTAATTCATTTATATTACATTTATTAAAGGGATGTGGGAAAGAGACAGCGTTCTAGTGATGCTTAATCCCATCAATTCAATCAAATGATTTAGGATGATTGAGCTTGAGTACCTGCCCTTTTTTAAAATGTAATTGCGTGTATCTTATTTCGGTGTGCTAAAATATCAGCATCTTTATTCCACTTTTGGACAATTGCTGAATCAGTTTGCAGTTTAGTCAAATCCGATACAGTTCCTGGCTTGTCAATTTCAAGTTCAATGACATTACCTACCAGGTCATTAATTTTTCGAATCAAAAATACGCTTCCATCAGCACCGATTCTGATGCGGTCTCCTACTAGGAATCCTTGTGGTTCCCCAACTCCACTCGACGTTGCGATTTTGATTCTTGGGTCGGTTTGTAATAGTATTTGATTAGAGGATAAATCGACAAATACTCCTGTCATGGCTGTAAATGTATATGCGAAATTATTCGTACCAGCAGTAGTATCAAGCAAATCGGGTATGGCAATTTTCACATGATTACCTGCTCGATAGCATATTAGCGATGTGGGTATGGTTCCTGAATCAGGGAATTTATTATCTTCTATATTCGTTATCCAGAATTTCGGAAGCACAAGTCCGTTTACTATGATTTTATTAGTTCCTGATTTAACTATTGTAGTTGCCATAATATTTACTTTTTACAAATGTAAGATTTTATATCTTTGTTTTTCATTTATAGTCAATACCCCGCAATCATTTGGACAGTGTACTCTATGCGGGGTTTTCTTTTATGGGGGCGCCCCTGCCAGTGTCAGAATTATATCTACTTGGTCTAATCTACGTCTGCTTGTTATTTCGATAACATCAATTAATATAGTGTAAAATCCTTGTACAAAATCAATCTGTCGTATATTGATTAATACTGATACTGCCCCTGCTGAATCTGGTCCTGTCAATGTTACAGCTCTATCAATATCGGACACGCCAATCATCGATAAATCATTTGAGGTAATTGAAAATCCCAGTGTTACTGATCTCTCTGCTGGTGATACTGTTTTTCGCAAAATGCTTGGTGTTGCGGTTGCTTCCAATCGAAAAGGATGGTCTTGGCGAACAGTAACTTCGGCTGTCCGTTGGCTTGGTCCTGTGCCATCGGTAACAATCAATTTAGTGGTTCTTTCAGTGTCTAATACATTCTCTGTAACATTGGCTGTGAATTTATGAGCTGCACTGACACGGCTTAGCCATAGCCATCCCCTATCCGGGTCTTCTCGAACAGATGGAAATGATGTTGCCCCTGTAATGGTAAATTCCTGACTTTGGGCTTCATTATCGGGTGTCCAAGATTGCGGAGTTACTGCTAATCTTGGAATTGGACGTTGTTCTACGTAGAATCCTATACACTTTTCTTCATTTACATTATACTGCACACATACGCTATAATTTGCAAATCGTATTTCTGAACCTGTATTAGCCCCTGTTGCTGATGCTGTGATTGTTTCTACACCATCAAACGAAACGCTTAACCAATCATAAGTGGAACCTTCCCCAATCCCTACTGCATTTTGTTTGAAAACTACCGTTCGGGAATTAGTATTGCTAATAGTTAAGGTTGCTGTTTTGCTTAGGCTCTGGTTAAAAACAGGATTATTTGCATTGTCTAATGTGATTACACCAGGGTTTATATTGATTAGAACTTCTGGTATTGCCCCTTTTTGGGTTACGCTAATCCGAACAGAACTATTGGGATGCCCACCTGGTAATTGCAGTTCATAGGTTGCTGACAATATACCCGGGGTTGTTTTTACATTCTTAACTGAAAAATATACTCGTCTATCGGTTGGAACATGTCTTGTGTTAAATGCTGAACCATTATCTATACCTACGATACTCACATCGGAGGGCAAAGCGTTAATTAGACTATATGTAGTATAACCTGACTCGCCTTCATTATTTTCAAATGCAAATTCTGTTGGTGCTGATACAATCTGCCCTCTTGGATCGCCTTTTTGTATAAAAGTTAAAATTGCTTCTACTGATGAACCTTCAACACCTATTGTGATATTTGCCCCTCTTTGTTGTATATCTGTATTTGTAGTTAATGCTTTGGCATATATAGTATTGTTTTCCCTCCGCACACTTAACCATGATTCTGGTTCTGATATGGTTACATTGGTTATAGAAGCATTGGTTAAACTTATTACTGATGTTTTTTCTGTTAAATCATTATAGTTGGCTTGTAATAGTTGTGGATTTACACTAATAATTACTATCGTATTTCCTCTTTGTGTAAATCGGTATGTTGTTGTAGCACTTAGACTATTTGCAGTTACCTTTAAAACCACTTCGCCTGTTCTTGGATTGGTTGATTGATTAGTAGATGCTGTAAACGACATACCGCTTGTTTGGTAATCCCTTTCTATTGATGTAATCCACGATGGTTGGGATTCAATAGTTACATCATCATTACCATTTTGATAGGAAGCATTTGTTACCGATATGATAATAGAATCTGGGCTTTCATTGTAATTAAAATCGCTTGTTTTAGGTTCTATACTTATTGTAGGGGGGTTAGCTGGTTTTGCTGATTGTCTTACCTCTAATGATAATGGATCGCTAGTGGCTGTGGCATTTTCAACTTCCAGAGTAAATGCTGTATTTCTTTGCCTCCCAAAAGGATTTTCATTGATTGTTCCTGTAACAAAATGCGTAGTTCGATTATCTGTTCTACTACTTACAGAATCAGTCAAAACTAAATCTGATAAAGCCCCTAAACTTAATGATGTGTCAAATTCATTTCTAATCAGTGGTAAGCCAGTAATAATGATTTCAAATTTAAATGTAGTAGATAGATGAGACCTAAATTCTATAATTCCATTTGGAGGGATATTGTGAAACAACATCGGTGCTGGTGGAGGTACTATACCTCTTTGAACTAATGTAGCTGTTGTGGTATCAGAACCTGCACTTGTAGTTAAGGTTAAGGTTGTGGTATTGGTTCTACCACTATTACTTGTATTCTGGGTTTTGGGAGTTAATGTCAATGTTAAACCTGATAAGGAAGCAGTAACCCATGAGGCAGTACCTGTAATAGTTACTTCTGATATACTACCATTGGTTAATGATATATTATAGGTTTGCCCTGTGATTACATCATTATCGATTATTATAGATTTAGGCGATACCTCTATAAGAGGTCTTGGATCTTTGGCTTGAACCAAAACTGCTGTATCATTATCATTACCATCATCTGTTTCTACGCTTAATCGAATACTTGCTGTTCTGCTATTTGTTTTATCAGTATTGGCATCAAAAGTTAATAATAATTGATTACCGCTTATTTGAGACGTAGAAATCCATGAGGGTAATGTCGATTGTACTATACTGACATTATTACTATTGGAATTGGTTAATGTAAAATCAAAACTTGCCCTCGTTATATTGTACGCTATATTTTGCGGGGTGTTGGTAATATCTATTGTTGGTGGTGTAGGTGGAGGTACTGTTGACCTTCTTTGTGAAAATGTTGCTGTGGTGCTATCTGAACCAAAACCTGTGGTTATTGAAAGGGTAATCGTATTATTCCGCTGTGAGGTGCTTGTATTTACGCTTTTAGCATTGACATCCAGAACATTACCATCTAATACTGCATTTACCCAATCGGCTACACCGCTAATTGTTGGTTTTATTGCCCCTGCGTTGGTCAATGTAATTGTAAATGTTCTGGTATTTAAATCGTTATTTGGAATTAATATAGATTTAGGACTTACAGATATTGTAGGGGTTAAATCGGGTTGTGCTCGTTGAGTTAATGAAATAAATACTATTGGAGATGTTCCCTCATCGGTGACTGCTTGTAAAAAAGCACTTACAGTTCTTGGTTGTTGATTTGGATTTTTAGATGTTGGAGTTATCGTTGCTGTATTATTACTAAATGCTCCTGTTACCCAATCAATTAATCCTTGTCTAAGTCCAATTATTCCAAAAGTTACGTCATCAGGAGTTGCATTGGTTAATGTTACTTGGTAGTTCTGTGGTGTTGTATCATCCCAATTTATCGTGTATTCTGTTGGCTCTACACTTATTAACGGTGCTAATGATGGCTTAGCCTGTTGAATTACATTAATAATATTTGATGTTGCTATTACATTATTATCTGCATCCAATAATTCAAATTTTATTTGCCCTGTTCGTTGAAAATTATTTTGGTTGTCAGAAGCCTTAAATGCCCTTACATAATAAGTGCTTTCATCGGCAGAAAGGCTATCATCCAAAGAAAGCCAATCAACATTTATTACTGGTCGAAAACCGGCATACTCTGATCTGGGAAGGATAATTTCTAAACTATCTGTAACTATAATTGATATTCGTACTCTTAGAGCTAATTGAACAGAAGTATTCCACGGTAAAACCCCTGTACTAGCGAATCTCCGTGCAATAATCTTAGGTATCGGTCTAAATGTGATTATAGTCGACTCCCCACTGCTTACTGGTGGCGAACCGCCATCAAAAACAATCAATGAGAATTGTACTCTTTTATTTATAAAATCCCCACTGATATTTACACTTGCTTCCCCATTAAAATCTAAATCACTCTGATTTATTCTTTCCGTATCTATAAATGTTCTAGCACTGGTTACATCAAAATACCTTATGTCTATCTGTCTCAACGGCTGTCTGCCCCCTGTAATTACAATATGTAGGGTTACCGAATTTTCCCCTAAATTTGTGTAAATAGGAAATCCATATCGTGCCTGTAAAGGTTGTGGTCGAGTGAAATTAGGTAATGTAGCTAGTATTGGATTACCCCAAATGATACTATTATCAACAAAAGCAAATGCTTGGATTAATGTATCGCCATGAACCGCCAAATGTCCGCAATCGGTCGCAAAAGAAATACCGTGAACCGTTGGTACAACCATCCCTGACATTATCTGCGTACGATTAGATAAGGTATTGCTTATCTCAAAGCCATACCCATTACCCTCTTTTATTTCGCCTATGTAATGTCCACGTAAAACAATACACGATAAATTATAATTGATTATTGGCGGTATCGTCAGAACAGGGTTACTCTCATCGCCATCAAAACGAACTACCTGCTTTGTGCCAAGAGTTGAATCAACTACCGGCTCTCCCTCAAATTTGATTAAATCACGAATTGGCATTACTCTGGGTCTGCTATACTTCCTGATCCACTTTCTATTATTAAACTACCCGGCTTTGCGGTAATTGTTCTATTGACTGTCTCTGTACCTATTCTCTGTAAAACTTCCTGTCTCCGAAAACTATTCCCTACTGGTACATAACTATAAATTAATATCGTTCCGCCTGTAATAGAAATTACTTTGGTTTCACTGGTTACATCTCTTGTGATTACCAAATTCCAATTACTGATTAAACCGCCAAATTTGGGTGTTGCCATTATCGTGTAATCACAAAATTAACCCTTATCACTTGCGTAGTATCACTATCAAAACCCTCAATAGTAGTAGAACCAACAACATTGATACTACCGGCTTGATTAGCTGGTGTATTGACATCAGATGCATCAAAAACAATATCAATGTAATTCTTTCCGCTCTCTGAAACGATACTTACACTTACACCTACCAATCCAATAATTGTAGTAGATAAATCGGATATATTCAAACCTACCAACTGCGTTATTTCTACCCTCTCCTGTACGCCATCATTAGGTGCCAATGTCTGTGTAACAAAGTATTTATCCAACTCCAAAACCAACCTATCTATCCGCAAAGCAGCGAAAAGAGGTCTCGCCAATCTTATCTGTCGAATACCATCAATACGTGGAAATATCTCCCTCTGTATTTCGGTCTTGTCCGAAGGAAAAGAACTGCGGAATATAGATACTGTCAATACTCTCGTACTGATATCAAAAGCGGTCATAAATAGTGTACCCTGTGCTTCAAAATCTAATCTACTCAAATCAGTTAATCCTGTAATTGTAACCGTGGTAGTTCCACTGATTACATTTCCGCTACCCCTACCACTAATTGCAGTAGGGGAATACGATATATCAATGTTCTCACTACCAACCTTGCTACCGGTATCAACAGGCAAACAAACATCCAAACTCGTCTGCCTACCTATTTCCCCATCATTGGTTAAAAAGAATGGTGCCTGTGCAACCAGTGTTGGATCCCCCAAAGTCATACCATCAGACGCTATCGGCAAAGCATGTAAAGACAAATAAAAACGATTGTAATTATATTTTATCTTTTTGGTTCCAACAACAAAACGTAAATCATTATCTATTGCCCCGCTGAACTCCCCAAATTCCAAAGCATTACCTGAAATTGGGTCAACACCATCCAATATGCTTGTTACATATTCACATATCCTTTCTTCGGTATAACCCTCAACATTTATTTGTGGATTGATATTCACATTATAATTCTCACATATAATCGTCAAATTCTCAATCGTGCTATCCAAATACATATTCGATATATACACCTGTAATCTCAAAGATGCCAAAGTGTGTATTGTCTGTGAATGCTCTTGGGTATGTATAATTCTATTATTGATGACATCCCAACGAATAAAATCTGGAATATCAATATCTATATTACCACCGAAATCATCAACAAAAAAACGATGACTTCCAACATACAGATACCCTGTTAATTTCATTCTACCATCAGTCAATGCTCGATTACCTTGTAAAGGTGTATATACTGCGGTTCCCAACGATGAAATCTGCCCGTTCTGTTCTGATTCGTATCTGAACCATGTAGATGGTAGTAGTGAAAGTGGTATTGTCTCATCACTCTCAATTTGAACTACTCTTTCCAATTCTGCAAATGCAGTTTTGGTATTCGTATAATAACCCGGTTTTAATTGCCCATTTTCATCTAAATCTTCAAGGTTTAATTCATTCCTCTTGACCTTAGCAACATCGTCTATTTGAAAAGGTGTAAAGGTGTTTACCATGTAAATACCATTATTCAAATTGACTGAACCTCCCCAAAATAATGTAGGTTCGGCTTTGGCAACCAAACGTCCTGATTTCCAATTAGTGTAATCAATGGCTATCATTTGAATTGGCATATATGGAAACCCTCTTCTTAGCGTACTAAATTCGCCTTGAAACGTTTGTGCTCCACGCCTAAAATCATTAAGCCTTAACTGGGTTACTATCTGTTCAAGTGAAGCATTGACATCCCTACGTGCTGTTTCGGTTGAACCAGCGACTTCAATTTCCTCAAAGGTATGCTCCCTATACAATCTAACTTCATCAGGTTGAAGAGTTCCTCCCAGTATAGTATTAGCCCTTATTTTTTGCGAAACAGACCTATCACTTTCACTTACTATAAAAGGTTCGTACGAATACTTCCTTCTGAAAACAGATTGAAGTCTCGTAAATGTAGGATTGATGATTGAATCAGGTAAATCAACCCTCATATTTACATTAGTTAAGAATATGTTGGCAAAATCTGTATTGGTATTTAAATTAAAATTAACTATGTTCGGATCTGCCAGTGGATACCAAATATGAATAGTTGCAATGAAACGGTCATTCGGAAGTGTTTCGTCTAGCTTAGTCCCCACCACTTTTATATTCGCACTTGCGGAATGAAATTGAAAACTGCCTTGTTCTTTGGTAGGTTGAAAAGTCAATCGTTGTGCATGATCATCAAAGCTGTCAATGATGAAATCTAAAGGCTGTTTGCGATTGCTGACAATTCCTACACTTCGTCTCCAATTTTGAGTAGTGAAATTATAGTAATATCTAAGCCCATCATCGATATAAACACTCACGCTAAATGGTATTTGAATCTGCCCATAAAATTCTGCTCGTTCCGCATCATCATCTTGAGCTACCACATCAGGATTAATAAATCCAGTTGCGTCCAGCGATACTGCAAAATCCCTATCTTTCAATAAATCTCTTATGGTATTTCCCACAACCCAAACATCTTTTTCGCTTTTGACCTCTTCAAGTACTCTATTGGTATATAATGAGGGTCCAAGCAATGGCTCATAGTTTGGAGTTCTATCTCTTGTATAAATTAATGTTTGGTCAAGTGATTCACGGAATGGATGCCAATTATCTTTTGTTCTGAAATTTGGATTACGGATTAAATTAGTAGTACGCAAATCTTTTGGCTTACACTCCACAGACTTCAATGGTGTCATTAAATGCTGTTTGAAATTATCATTGATGATAAACAAATCATCATCCTTAGCATTGATTGTTCTTAGAAGTATATTATCTCCTTCTGCTAGATTTCCCGCTGATACATATCTATTAGTTTCATTGATTTCACTTGCTGTCCAAATAATTCGCTTGTTTATTACCTGATCATTGCGATAAGAACTTTGCAAACTGGAATTTACAATATACCAACAACCCCCACTTTGGAGTACCTTACAATTAAATGCTCTTAATATACCTGCCAAAACATCAGTTAATTTTCTACCGATAAAAGAGTCATTGGCTACATTGCTATTTACAAGAGCATCGAACGTGGATACTTCAGAAGTATTGATTGCATATCCTTCGTCATTAGGTTCAGTAGTATCGTAGATTATTCCACTACGAATTAATAATCTAAGATTCAATCCTGTTTGTTGTAAAATGTATTGAACTACTTGACTCAAAGTCATTCTACCTTGTGTAGTGTATAAGTAAGATGTGCTTGGCATTATTCGTTCACCGAGTTCGGCTAAGCCATCAACTGCTCTAAAGGATACCTCAAAAGGATGTGGAAGTAAGGGCTCTTCAGAAGCAGTAGGTATAATATATCCACGCCAATATAATTGCCCATAATATCTATTATCATCCAAGTTTACTTGAACAAATGTGAAATGCCTTAATTGAGCAGAACTAAGTAAATCTTTTGGGACTAAATTGATTATATCAACACGAAACTCACGATAATCCCCATAAGACATATTGATGAACTCATTGGCTTCATTGACTAAACTAAAATCAAATTTGCTTCCAAGTATAGCCTGGTACATATCATTACGCCGAACCCAATCGATTTTAGCTGTACTCGTTTTAAATGTGGTAAGATTGACAATATCATCACTAACCCAGCTGGGAGTACTGGTATCGTCATAACGCCTATAAATACGAACTTCCCAGAGCTGATTGTTTATTTCAGAATTATAATCAACGTTATAAATATGTTTATATACGATTGCCACAATTATGGATCTATATAATAATCGCCTTGATTATCCGAAACAATACTATTGGATATGGTTAAATTCTCTCCACTGATTTGGGCTTTCAATACTATCGGCTTAAAACTAATCTCGTGCATACCCTTTATGCTTGGAGCGAACGGTGCAGCTGAACTACCACCTCCACCACTACTACCACGTGGACCACTACTACCTCCACGACCAGCACTTTTACCAAATGCCCCTTTGAGGAAACCGCCAAGTGCAATGGCTGAAAATCCCAAAGGTATAGCAGCTGCCCCTACTGGAAATTTCAATGCTTCTACCACTGCTGAATCCATAATCAACGCCTTACCTTTCATAATAAGCATATCCCCAATTACTTGCATAATACCTCCTAAAGCTCCTTTCAAACCATCCTCACCTAATCCTTGAAAGGTTCTTTGGGTAGCCTCCGCAAGAAGTTCCATTGTATTGATAGATACTTCCAGACCTCCTGTATTAGCAGCCTCTTCCTGTACTCCCCGTAAGGTTGCTTTTAACTCTTCGATTTTATAGATAAGACCTTGTACCGCATCCGTAAACGGAGTAATTGCATTTGGGTCAAGCATTTTGTCCATATCCAATGCCCCAAAAGCAAAGCCCATTGTCATCCCTGATTCCGACTTTAATTGGTTTTCAAGTTGTGAAATTTCGGCTTTCAGCAAATCTTCAGTGCTAGCCCCATCAATTTCCATCATCCTTAAAAGATGGGCATTTCTATCAACTATATTGCTTTTATTAACTGCCTGTCTCTTTACAAGTTCAGCATTTATTAGTTGTTCAGTTTTGAGTATTTCCCCTAAAATCCTATGCTGGTCCTCAGCAGTCATGGCAACTTTCATTTCCAGATTCAAGTAGTGGAGTTTCATGTCCAGTTGCTGAATCGTAGTTTTGCCTTGAAGCTTCATCGTATTGAGAAGGGCATCGGATTCATTCTTTATAGCCTTCATCGTTTCAGCACTTTTTAGAAAAGGGTCCTGCGTAACCAACTCTTCTAATCGCCTATTAACCTGTAACCTCTCCTTTTCAATTTTGGCTAAGGGCATGATGTTATTCTTTAAACTATCGTATTCAACCTTATTGATAGCGACTTGACTATCCTTTTGGAGTTTCATCAATTTTAGCCTATGCTTTAAATCGTCAAGGGCTGTTTCAAAAGGAATGTTTTCGTAGGGTCCTGGACTTGGTTCAGGTTCAGGTTCAGGCTCTTCTACTTCCTCTTCATCAGGTGTTTTCTTTAACCGCATTATATCCTCCGATCTCTTTACTGCTTCGTTATACACTTTTGCAAATTCTGTAACATTCGTTCCAATAGCCTCACTAAAACCTTGAATAACCCAATCCAACTTGGTTTCATCTGATACGGCACCTTCGAAGTAAGCATTTCTACCACTCATTTGAAGTATTTTATCCGTTCCAGTTGCAAATGGTCGTTTAACCGCATCTAAATTTATATGTTTCATCATTTGATTCAACAAAGCATGAGGTCCTTCTACCTCCAAAGTACTCAACATGTATTCAGTACTTCCATAATAAGGATCGGTTATACCAGCCCATTTTGCAGCTCTCTCAAGTTTAGGGGCTTGACCTTGAATCATTTTTACGAATTTCTCTCGCATGGATTCGGCAACTTTAAGTTCAATAATACTACGCATAATTGCCCTAAATGATTCCAGAGCGGTAACGCCTTTCCCAATTACACCCTCAATATGCGACCACTGATCTTTAAATTCATCTAAAAAATGAGTATTTCCTTCCAAAGCCAAATTTAAAGCAGCTCTTAAATCAAGTAGGTCTCCACGCATCTCCTTAAAGCCACTTTTCATTGCTTCTTTTCTAACCTTTCTCAAGGCTGATTCAAAACCTTGAAGTTCGATGATGGTATCCTGCATTCGCCAATCTTTAAGCAAATGGTTTAAAGCTGCCAATGCAATGGTTATACCAAGTATAGCAAAACCACCTGCACCAGCTTGGACTGCAACCTGTTGTAGGTTATTCATCACTCCCCTAAAACCGTACTGGACATCATCCAAAGCGTATGATACTTGGGTAAGTGCCATACCTTGTTTTCGTGATGCCGATACAGCTGCTCTACCTGAACGCCTCATCGCACCACTAGCCCTGGTTTCAGCACGTTCCTTCATTTTCAGAATCTTAGCTGCGTACTTATCCGCCTCATTTTTTCGTATCTGGGCTTCACGGGCTTTAGTAGTATCCTTAGCTGCCCTCCCAAGTACAGCATTCATCTGGGCATACGATTGCTTGATGCCCTTTAAATGTGCATTTTGCTCTCGTAACTCTTTGGAAAGTTTATTTATCTTTTCTGAAAACTTGTTGATGGTTTTTAGATTTTTCACTACTACATTCATAGCAGCTTTGAAATCATCCATTCTCGCACCAACTAGTACACTTAAATCAGTATCCTTAGTACTCATTATATAGAACGTTTTTTCTGGTTTTTAATCACTTCGTCTAACATGGCTTTCTGCATTTCGTAGGTTTGCTGAGGTGCTTCAATTTGTTTCTCGTCAGTATGGAGTTTGTCGATTGCCAAGTCATAGACCTGGTTGGGAGACCTCCATTTCTTTGAACCAAATAGTGCTTGTAAAATACGAAATTCGATGTTTCTAGTTCTCTCCCACTCAAGTCCTTCTTGATAGGTCTTAAACTCAATCAAATCGAATACTTCGCTATAAGTGTATTCCCAAAATTTTATTGGGCAGATTCCGAATCTTGTAACTGCTTTTTTGTAGATATTGAAGATGCAGTATTGTTTTTTTTTATATCCAACTCATTCCGTAATTTACCTTGTGTAACTCGAATACGCTCAACATAACCCATGATGTTATTGGCATAAGCAATCTGCAAATCATTGAAGTACATCGGATCTTCCATCCATTTATCTTCAACACCTGCGAATACATCGGAATAAGTGTATTGCAATTCGGTTTGGTTTAGTTGGGCGTTTGCTACCAAAGCAGCGTATATGATATCAGCAAAGATTTCAGAAGCACGAATAGGATCAATGGCATACTTCCATTGATGCAAATAAATATCCGATATCGATTTACCTTTATGCTCTTGTTGCTTTGCTAATAACAAAGTATTAAAAACGATTATATGCTTGCCTATAATGGGCAAATCGATATGGATATGTTTTTGGTGCTTGAAATCTTTATTCGACATTGGTTATTCAATGTGTAATTGACTTGTGGATTGCAAACTGACAGTTGCAGTTGCCAAGTCGTGAGAAGGTGTACCTAAATTAACACTACCGATATAAACTAATATCTTATAGAGTTCAACTCCAGCTACAAATTGTGGGATACCACTGGCATCTAAATTGGCAGGTCCAAAGATGGCACAATAGACATCTTCACTGATAGCCAATTTGGCTAGCTCCTGTTGTGTAAATCTGGTAGTTTCCTCGACTGAAAACGAATGAACAAAAGAACTCGCTTCGATTTGAACATTATAAGAAGTTGGCTTACTGGTAGCAGCTAAACCTGTCTCTTTGTTGTTTGTATCGGCTAAATTCTTATTGATATTGAAATCACAGCTACTTGCAAATACAATGGCTTTGGCACTAGTTGTAAGTGCATCTCGAACAGTTTTATCTGTATCGAATGTTTTTAACTGCTCAGCAGTCGGCTTGGAAAGTTTCAGTCGAAACTTTTGACCGACCTGGATGGCGGATTGGTCTGGCATGACTTTCGTATTTAATTATTACTCTCAACAAAAATAATCAATTACATTTTACTCTCAAAAAATAATTAATTACATATTATGTTACTTCAATGGATAGATAGCCATCATAATAGAAACCTGCCGGAGCTTCTGTTGTTTTGGCACTATCGGTATATATGGTATTTCCGTCAGCAAATATGCTTTTGGTTTTGTCTTTAACGTAATAAGTCTTGGGTGAAGAGTTGTAAGATGACTTGGCAATGTCAAGTGTAGGTCCAAATCCCAGTAATACTGCAAATTCAGAATTTTCAATATACTCAAAAACGCCTGAACTTTGAAGTGTAATGTTTGCAGTTGCCAGTGCATGGCTCTCGGACATATAAGATACGCTATTTACATACCCTTGCCCAAAAACTCTTGTACCTGCTGTCCCAAATTCAAATTGTACAGGTAACTCATTTACATGGTAGTAATTCAAGTCATAGGTAGTTCGTCTTGTCAATCTATCCGCATTGGGTTCCAAAGCATACAAAGTGGTTTCCTTGCGAAATGCTTTAATATCCTTAGGGCTAAATAGACCCTCAATAACTATCTCCTTAGTACCTGAACTACTTACTGATTTTAACTTACCTGATGTGCCTGTATTACCAAACTCTACTACCCTACCAACATAGGTATTAGGCACATGAGAGCTAGCTGTATTGAGTTTGATTCCTGCTTCGTTTGTAGAGGTGTCTTGGCTTACAGGTATGTTGAGATTATTTAGATCAACTCCTTTAAATTCTGTGATTTGTTCACGCTCGGCACTCCAGTCTCTTTGAAGCACATTTGCAGTCATATTCAAAGCATGGCTAACCTTCTTAAAGGTTTCGGCTAATAGGGTATCCTTATTGGCAGTTGATACCAAATTATTGGCTATTTCAATATCCAAATTTGTAGAAAAGGCTAAAGGCTTTAAATCGCTTGGATTTTTGCGAAAACCCTTAGCCAAATAAATCGTAATGTTATCTCCCAAAATAATGTTCGCTTGGCTAGGCATTATACAATTTCATTTAATTATTACACTTTTCCTTAACTGAATTTGAAGTGTTTTTAAAGTAAAAACATTCGTCAAGGTATATCTTTTTAAACCCATCAGGAACAACAGCTCCTGTACGCAGT
>MPMN01000065.1 GCA_002238525.1 Flavobacteriaceae bacterium bin25 | reverse complement strand
ATTCTGTAATGCATTTTATGAGTTCAGAATCCATCTGATCAACCATTTGATTTATACTATATTCATAGGACACAAATTAATTGATTAAATTTTCTATATGCCTAAAAAAATTGACATACAAGTACAATAGAGCGAGCATGAACTAAGGAAGCTCATGCCCAAGCAAAAGAACAGTAGCAATAAAAATCCAAGATGGATACATGAACAGAATCTATCAAATGAATTTAGGTGTGGAATTATGAAGCGAGAACCCCGTCTATTTTTGCTTCAATTCCGCCCATTCCACAACAAAGTGATTAGAGCCACCAATATTAATTTTTCAGAAAAAAGTTTAAACAATCGTTTCCATGCTCCATGAAGTTAATCGAAGCACATAGTTGGTTTAAAATCGAACTCAAGGGTATATATACCCCAAGAGAAATTGATTATTATTTTAAGAACATCATGAGTCATTTGGCCTATATTGATCGTATTTGTTTGGCTCTTGAACCTGATAGAGAATTAAATTATTATCAAAGCCATATATTTAAACATACAGCTAAACAATTAAAAGAGTATATGCCTTTCCAATATGTATTGGGAGTGTGTGATTTTATGGATAGAACTTTTTTAGTAAATCAAAATGTATTAATTCCTAGACCAGAGACTCAAGATCTGATTCAATGGATTTATACAGACTATCATTCTCATAAAGGCCTAAGGATTATCGACATAGGTACCGGTTGTGGATGTATTGCAATCTCTTTGGCTTTGAATGATTCAACTTGGACTATACAGGCTTGTGATAAATTCCAAAAGGTACTTGATAATGCATCTATCAATGCCCAAGTATTTGGAGCTGAAGTCGATTTTTTTTTACTAGATATAATAAAATCTTATAAATTCAAGGTTCAAACGCCATTAGATATCATAGTTTCAAATCCTCCCTATATACCTGATAATCAGCAGAAGGACATACTCCCTAATGTTTTGAATTGGGAACCTCACTCGTCCTTATTTGTTCCAAAAGACCATCCTTTGATTTTTATTAAAAAAATTGCAGTCTTTGGTAATATCAATTTAAAACCCTATGGAAGTCTTTATTTTGAAATAAACCCTGATTTTCGGGATCAAATTGAGCAATTACTCGTTGATTTGGGGTATATTGATGTAGTCTTTAAGAAGGATAGGCATGGCCGTGTTCGAATGGCTAAAGCAATCAATCATAAACAGCATTAGTGTCCAGAGAATCTCCAAATCAATCAAAGGTGAGAATTGAAGAGCTCCGGAAGCAACTCCACGAGCACAATCATAGATACTACAATTTAAACCAACCCAAAATTTCTAACTTTCAGTTCGATCTATTGATGCTCGAGCTTGAAGATTTAGAGAATTCTCATCCAGAGTTTTATGATCCCAATTCACCAACACAAAGGGTAGGGGGAGACATAACAGAAAATTTTGAATCAGCTCAACATGGATTCCAGATGTTTTCGTTACAGAATATTTATTCTAAACAAGAGTTGATGCAATGGAAGGATAGGCTGGTTAAAATTCTTGGAAATGAAGAAATTCGCTTTGTTTGTGAGCTTAAATTTGATGGAGTATCAATCAATTTGCAATATACAGAAGGCCGTCTCACCAAAGCAATAACCAGAGGTGATGGACAAAAAGGGGATGTGGTAACAGTCAATGTTCGGACTATTCCGACCATTCCACTCATCTTAAGAAATGATTTTCCGAAAAAATTTGAAATACGAGGAGAAATAATACTAACAAAGAAACAGTTCAAGAGTATAAATACAGAGAGAAAGAAACAGGGCAAGGAGCTGTATAAGAATCCCCGAAACACGGCAGCTGGGACACTGAAATTGCAAGATAGTGCTGAAGTTGCTAAGCGAAAATTAGACTGTTTTTTCTTTTCAGTAGTAGAAGAAACACCTAGTTTTAAGACTCATTTCCAGATGCTAGAAAAGGCCAAAGAATGGGGATTTCAAGTTTTCAAAGGAATCAAACAGAAAGAATCCCATGAAGGCATATTAGAGTTTATAGATGAATGGGAAATTAAAAAAAAAGATTTACCCTTTGAAATTGATGGAGTAGTTATCAAAGTAGATTCTTTGGCCCAACAGGAGAAGCTTGGTGTGACCTCTAAGTTTCCACGCTGGGCTGTAGCTTATAAATATCCATCAGAAAATAGCTTGACTCGTCTCAAGTCAATTACTTATCAGGTGGGGAAAACCGGTGCTATTACACCAGTGGCAGAATTGCAACCAGTGGTGCTGTCTGGAACCCTTGTCAAACGTGCAACTTTACATAATGCCGATCAGATTCGAAAATTTGGACTTAGGATAGGAGACTGGGTTTATGTTGAAAAGGGAGGCGAAATAATTCCAAAGATCACCGGCGTAGACCAAGAAAACAGAGCTCCTGAAGATAAGTTAGTAGTATTTCCCGAAAAATGCCCGCAGTGTAATTCACCCTTGAAAAGAGAAGAGGGCCAGGCTTTGTATTATTGTTTGAATTCTCAATCATGTACTCCGCAAATAACTGGTAAAATTCAACATTATGTTTCTCGAAATGCAATGGATATTGAGGGTATTGGAGATAAGAAGGTAAACATGCTGTTTAAAGAAGGACTGATAAAGGATATAGCAGATCTTTATTTGTTGCGAGTGGAGGAGCTGATCAATTTGCCTTTAATTCAGAAAAAATCTGCTCTTAAGATGGTTCGGGGGATAGAAAATTCCAAAAAACAGCCCTTGTGGCGGTTCCTTTTTGGTCTTGGAATTCGCCATGTAGGGGAGACTGCTTCAAAGAGACTGGCAAAGCATTTTCAATCTCTTGATGAATTTATTTCAGCCCCGTATGAAACCTTGACTGAAATAGAGGATATCGGGGAAATAATGGCCCAAAGTATTATTGACTATTTCAAAGACTCAAACAACATTGATCTGGTTGATCGGTTGTCCAAAATAGGTGTTCCTAGTACAGCCGAGGGAGAATTTACTAAGCTGAAGCTACCACAGATACTAAAGGGTAAGAAAGTAGTCGTTTCAGGTGTTTTTATGAACCGTTCACGTCAAGATATGAAACAGTTGGTTGAGGAATTGGGTGGGAATATAGTCAGTTCGGTATCTGGAAAGACAGATATTCTACTGATTGGGGAATCTCCTGGTGCCTCAAAGCTACAAAAGGCAAAATCCTTGAACATTGAAGTATTACCCTTTTCAGATTTAGGACAAAAAATTCAATTAGAATCTAACAAATGACTTGATTATACCCCAATAGTAAATTTCCTGAGTTGAGTATAAAAAATCCTAAGAGTTTGTCTAAGACTACTAATTTTGTGCCCCCTATTGATGGAACATAAAACACAAACTAAATGAGTTTAGAGGGACTGGGGGTTGCTATGGTAACTCCTTTTAATGATAAAAAAGAAGTAGATCATCAAGCCATTGAACGTTTGGTGGAATATCAAATAGAAAACCAAACCGATTTTTTGGTATTGATGGGTACTACAGGGGAGTATCCAACTTTGACAAAGACTGAAATCAAGGAAATTGTTTCAAGAGTAAAAACCGTTAACCGACAGAGGGTTCCTTTGGTTATTGGTGCCGCGGGAAACAATACCAATGATGTGATTCATCGGTTGAGGAATTTAGATATTGAGGGAATTTCAGCCTTAATGCTGACTTCACCTCATTATAACAAACCAACCCAAGAGGGAATCTATCAGCATTACAAAAAGATCTCTGAAGCAGTAACACTTCCTTTGATAGTGTATAATGTTCCTAGTAGAACAGGTGTCAATATCCAACCGGAAACCTTTTTTCGTCTTTGTCATGATTGCAAGAATATCAGGATGATAAAGGAAGCTGCGGGTGATTACATCCAAGCACAGGAATTGATTTATCGGGCCCCCGAGGAAGTTAAAATCTTATCAGGAGATGATCATATCGCTCTTGCCATGATTTTTGCAGGTGCTGTGGGTTCAATTTCTGTGTTAGGAAATGCTTTTCCACAACAACTTAGCAACATGATTCGTTATGCCCGAAATGGTCAATTTTCTGATGCAAACAAAATTCAAAGCCAATTGTTAAATCTAATGACGCTTATTTTTAAAGAGGGAAATCCCACTTCAGTTAAGGCGTTGTTGGAACTTCTACGTTTATGTAGTAAAGAGGTTCGACTGCCTTTGGTTCATGCTAGTCCATCTCTTGTTGACTCATTTAGATCAGAACTTGAATCGTTAGATTCATTAGATTAGGCTTCTTTATTTGTAATTGAGTTCTTATTCACCCCTCAGTCAAAAATTCAGCATGATCTATATTTTTTGAAAGAATCAAATAATCTTCTTCCCTCAAATTTGATTCCCTGGAAAATTTATCGAAATCTAATTGCTTTGAGTTCAATTAAATCTGGAATCCAACTTTATGATTAATTATTATAGGGTTATAATCCGGTTGCACATATTTTGATTGAAAAAAGGTTACATTTACAAGGTATTTAATTACGAGTTAGGTTTTCCATTATATTATTCATTGCCCTATTGTTGGAAAAACTTGAGTAGAAGCCTGAAAGAACAAACGTTAAACCAATGAGCAATTAGTATAGAGTAGGCTCAAAAGTGCTTATGTTAAGGGAATATCTGCAGAAAAAGCAATGGAGTAAATATCCAAACTGTACGTGAAGTAGTAGCATAGGCCTAATAGGTATAATTAAATTCTGAATAGGATCAATAAAATGGAAAGCACACTTGGAATTGCTTTTAGGATTAATATTGAAGCATTACAAGGCTCAAACTTTGAGAATTTTATTGACCAAATGTTCCAATTAAAATATGGTGCTGATGATTATGTTCCTACTCGCAGGGCACGTGATAAGGGAAATGATGGGACAGTTTTATCTGAAAAAAAGTATTGGCTTGTTATGCTCCAAAACAATACAATAAAGCTGCTTTTAAACTTAAGGTTTTAGGAAATAAAACCAAAAAAGGAGATTTTACTAAATATGTCAATAATTGGAAAAATAAATTCCCTAATTGGGAAATGATTGTGAATCATGAAATTTCTGCAGACTAGTTTAGCTTGGTTGAAGGACTGGATGGAAATACTTCTATTAAAGGGATAAAGGATATTATTTATATCATTGAAAACGAATTAAATAGTAATAAAAGGAGAAAATTAGCAGACTTTTTGAACATTAGCCAGCACTTTATCCAAGATTATGTCTCACAGATTATTAAGGATTTAATGGAGCATTCTAACAAGGGCGATGCTATTCCATTTGATACATCAACTTTAAAAAGTCCAAAAGAAATAATCCAATTAAACTTTAATCGGGAAGATTGGGATGGAGTAAATTCTCAGATGGTAGATGTTATGAAGGATTTCGCAATAATTTTAGAAATCATATCAGGTTATGAAGACTACGAGAAAGATATGTTAAAACATAGAATAATTGATGACTATAATAAACTTGGAGGAGATTTTAAAACTCGATTAAATAGTTCGACTGATCAGTATACAAAGCAATATGCTAACCTTAAAGATGATGAGTATAGATTGAGTGTTAAAACTATTTTACTCTATATGTTTGAACAATGTTTAATAGACGAGAAAACAACTGAAGCATGATATTACCACATCCAGAAAGTAATTTGAAAACTAACATAATGGTTCTTGGTGCTGAAATTATAGGAATCATGAGCAAAAATCCCCTTAAGGGAAAATATGTTTTAGTTGAAGATGTGATGAATAAATTTTTAAAAAATGATAAGAACAGAACACCTGACCTCTTTATGTATGCAGTCACTTTATTGCACACCATAGGCAGTCTTAAACAGAAAGACTATAAAATAAAATTGAGGAACAATAACTCTAAAAGAGATCTAATAAATTTATTATATCCCTAATGTTGATAGGACTACATTCAGATACCGAACTAATAGATGCTGTTTCTTTTCGTAAGGGGATTAATATTATTAGAGGTAAATACTCTGAGGATAAGGAAGCAAGGGGAATAAATGGTATAGGTAAATCATCATTAGTCCGTCTGATTAATTTTTGTCTCCTAAGTCGAAAGGCTGAAAAATTATTCTCGAAAAAGAAATATGATTTTTTAAGAAAACAAAAACATAGTGTAACATTAGAATTTGAAATTCAGCCAAAGAAGTATTTTTTAAAGAGAACCTTCTCTAATCCTCATACGATCTACTTAGGTAATCATTTCAATAAGTTGGAAGAATACGAAAAATCGGAAATGCCCAAAATTCTTGAAAGTATATTTTTCCCAACCGAAAACGCAAAAGTATTTTTTGAGGGAAATAGATATCGTACCATTATGGAGTTCTTTATAAAAGATGATTTACAGAACCAGCAAAGAATTGACCCTCTAAATTTTGTCTCTTACAATGCCAAGGCTATAGATAAGGCACTCTATAATTTTTACCTACTAAATCTACCAACTAAGAATATAGTACACTTCAATGATGTATTGAACGACTATAAAAAAAAGAGTGTAACGGTTAAGGGACTTACAGATAAAGTAAAGGAAGATACCGGGAAAGAACTAACAGAGCTTCGTACAGAAATGTTGAAAATAGAGAAACGAATTTTCGAAATTGATAGAAGCCTCAAAGAGTATAATTTTCTCGAAAACCATAAGGATATTGAAGTAGAACTCACAACGGTGATTAGTCTGATAAACGAAAAATCCACATTATACAACGCAACCAATAGAAAATTAAATAAACTAAAATCTTCTTATTCGTATGTTCCAAGTATTGACACCAATAGAATACAGAAACTATATAATGAGACGGTATCAACATTTGGGGACCATGTAAAGAAGAAATTAGATGAAGTAATAAAGTTCAAAGAGCAGCTTTTAGCCAATAGGAAAAAGTATCTCCTAAACGAAGAAAAGAAACTTACAGAAATTATTCAAACAGCACTTAATGATCTCGAAAGTTTAGAAAAGAAACGTAGTCAGCTATATTCTTTTCTCAAAGAAAAAGGAGCTCTAGATCAAATTGAAACTACCTATGAAAATTTAATTCAAAAGAGAATCTTCTTAGAGACAAATAATGCTATAATCAGAGAAATTGACGATGTTAAGACTAAAATGGCGGGCACTGATATTAAAATTTCTGAGTTAAGAAATGATATTGTAGATGAAGTTAATGAGGATAAAGAAAGATTAAATGTGTTAAGACTATTGTTCCAAGAGGTATTGGAAAATGCGGTTTATCTTGATGAAGAATTGGACAAATCATATTTTGATGTTAGGATTAATCTATCAAAAAATAGAAGTCAACTCCCTTTTTCAATAAAAATAGAACTTCCAAAGGCAGACGCATTGGGGCAAGAAAGGCTGAAAATAGTTTCATATGATTTAATGGTTTTTCTTAATAGTAGAATAGAAAAGAGAAATTTACCTGACTTTTTAATTCATGACGGCGTATTTCACGCAATCTCTAAAAAAACAATATATGGCGTATTAAAGTATATGTTTTACAAGGCAAGTGAACTACAGAATTTTCAATACATTATTACTTTTAATGAAGACGAAATTGAGTTTACTCAAGAGGTGGGTAATGGAGATGAAAAGTTAGCGTTTAATATTTCTGATTTTGTAGTTGCTGAGTTCACAGACACAGAAAACGAAACACTATTTAAGCGTTTTTTCTAAACCTGACTTTCGGTTCAAAATAGGTCCAGAACCCTTATCGGGCTTCAAAAAGTGCTAATTCAAATTGATAAGTTACCAGAAACATCTTTTTTTGATCAATACCAATTGGGTATAGTACCCTCTGTCGAATCAGGGGCTCTTGAGACATCACATGAATCACTCGGTCGGGATTTCCAGGCTGTCTTTTCTTATTTAACGTCAAAATTCCCAGATTTTGCATCAGGGTTTCGGCACACTGTGAGATGAGTTTAATCTTAGCTAAACGTCATAGAAAAATAAGAAATACTGATTTAATACCATTTAAACACTAAATTTTTTCATATAGGATTTGGTGTATAATTCATATCCTGTAATGGATTTTATGAGTTCAGACTTCAGTTCAGTTATCATCTCGGTTATTTTTTCTTTAGAGATTCCATATCTTCAAAGAATTTCATAGCCACTCTTTCTTTCATCCATTGCCATACCTTTTCAATAGGATTAAGCTCTGGGGTATAAGCAGGAATTCTTATGAGCCCAATGTTTTCCGGAATGGTCATATTCTTAGAAGCATGAAAGCCCGCATTGGCTAAAAGTTAATGATTTTATTTAGATGGAACGCCTGGCGCTATGCGGTTGTCCATAATCATGATTTTAAGTTCTTTCGGATTTTGTTTGCTAACGCTCTGAGAGGGAATGAGAATCATACAGAAAACCCTCGAAAAGATCATTAGGCACTGATGATGTTTCCCAATAGAAGCTCTTTCCAGTCTAGGTAAAAAGCAACCCCATAACCAGAGCCATGGGTAACTATGCTGATATTTAGCAACTAGATGGACACCCTTGCAACCAACACCCGCTTTTGTTTGGTCATTAATCCAAAACGAGATTCATCTTGAAAATAAAGATTGAATGAATCAAACTTATCCTCATCTGCGCGGCTTTTAATTTCAAGCAGTTTATCCGGAAGTTATTCTTTATAAATGCTTTATGGCTAAACAACTTAGGCACTAAATATTCAATGAGTAACTTTAATGTCTAAAGGGTATAATATCATCATAGGGGATCATGATTGGACAGAACTGAAAGATAGTCCGAAGTTGGTCGAATACAGAATAGGTAACCAGCGATTGATTTTAAGGTATTGTCCTGATTATTCTGCACGGATGAAATACAAAAGAGAGCAGCAGGTAGAAAAGGCCAAAGAGAGAATAGAAAAGAATACTATCACTATCGGTGGTAGGGGAGGTAGATATATCAAAATGGACAACAAAGATGCCCAGATAGATAAGGAAGCTATCTCAAGGGACGAGAAGTTTAATGGTCTTCATGGGGTATGGACTTCATTAAAGTTTGCTTCAAAAGAAGAGATTTATCAGCGTTATAGTGAACTATGGGAGATAGAAGAGAGTTTTCGGGTGATGAAGACTGATCTGGGAACACGTCCGGCTTTTCATTGGAATCCTAATCCATGCTCATTTTTGTATCTGCTTTGTGACCTTTGCATTGGTTCAGTTAGCCCATTACTGCTATTATCAAAAAAGTAAGAGAATTGCACCTATTAGGGGGGGGGCTAAACGCAAGTTTGTCAAAAGGGCATTTTTTTTATTTCGTAAAAAATTTTTTTAGTCATTTTATTGGATAATTTACAACTATCAATTCTTTCTATTGTCACATTTATATTCATGAAGAAATTTAAATACCCTATATATAATTTCGTTTTGAAATCTCCGTTGTAGTGGATATATTTTTAGATTTAGGGTTTTTATTATCTTAGCCTACGCAAAATTTTACTTTATGCCTATACAAACAAAAATCAATACCCCCAAAATCAAAACAAAATAAGGCTACCTTATCCTTTTGTAGAAAGGATATCTTGACCAAATAATTTTCCCTGATGAACCGATCAAAACGGTTCAACCAAGAGGGCTATGTTGTAGTGGATAGATTTATAAGTGGTTGATTATCAATACTAGAATGTCGATTTTGACAAACTTGCGTAAAAAAGGGGAAGGTCTGATTCAGCACTTAAAATCGGGCGAAACACAAAAAAAGAGGCGAATTAGTCCAAAAAAGTCAAATTCTTTTGTTGAATAAAGGGCTAAAAACAACTTTTGGGCAAAAAATAGGTGGATTTTCTCCCCAATGATAAACTTCCGCCAAGAAGTGTTGAAATGCGATGCGATTTAATAAAAATGCAATATATTTATATACATTAGCATAAATTCAAGTCTGATAAATTTCCACTATGTAAAGCCCTTTTTTCTTATCAAATAAGACAATCTCTTTGGGGTATTAGTGTTGTGATAGATGACAATATTAGTCGGTAACGTAACCTGAGGATAGACATTTCATGATTTTTTAAAATCCTGCACCAATATATTCCGTAATTTCAATCAAAAAATCAGCCTAAACCAAGCTCTACAGATTTTTTGAGCAGAAGGTCTTCAATCAATTTTGGTCAATAATTTTTTTGTGAACAGAAGTATTCGGTATATGGCAATACATCATAAGAGAACTGCTTTGTTATAATTTTTTAATAGATAATTGGGTAATTGGTTAATTGCATGAAGCAGGGAATGGTGGTTTGGTGAATGTTAGAAAATCATTAGCAAAAAACTGACAATTGAGTACAGATAGAACTCTCCAAGAGCTAATATCTTGTGTGAAACCTTGGGCATCCCAAAACATGGCGTACATAGTTTGTACGTTAATAACATTCCATCCGCTAATGCCTGGTTCATTATCGTTATTGAACGAAAGAGCAAATCGAAACATATGGGACATATCAGTCACTCGTCTGACGTTCCATGAGCTAAGGTCTTGATTGAAGCCGGTTGCATCATAAAACATCGCCCTCATATTGGTCACATTACTGACATCCCACTCACCGATATTTCCATTAAAACTTAAAGCCTTTTGAAACATACTCCTCATATTGGTCACATTACTGACATCCCATGAACCAATGCCTTCATAAGTTTGATCATTTTGCTCCCATCGACCTGGGAAGTTGTTAGCTTCATAAAACATCCATGCCATATTTCTTACATTACTGACATCCCATCCACTGATATCTTTATTAAAATAACCAGCTTCTGCGAACATATACTGCATATTGGTCACATTACTGACATCCCATTCCCCCATATTTTCACCTCCGGTGAAGGTGTAAGCTTTATAAAACATACCCTCCATATTGGTCACATTACTGACATTCCAATCATCTATGAAATCATGGTAAGCAGCGGCATTATTAAACATATATTCCATATAAACCACACTACTGACCTCCCATCTCCCGAGACCTCCTCCGAATTTAGTAGCCCCTTGAAACATAAAAGACATATCTTCCACCTTACTGACATTCCAATCATCCATCACTGGATATACAAGGGCAGTAGCATCCTTAAACATGGCGCGCATGTTAGTCACATTACTGACATCCCAAAACTCAAGTTCTTGATTAAATGCAATTGCGCCGTTGAACATATTGTCCATATATTTTACATTACTGACATCCCAAGAACCAATATTTTGATCAAACATGGTAGCACCTGAAAACATATGGCTCATAACGGCAACATTACTGACATCCCATTTACTGATATCGTCATTAAATGTTGTGTTATCTCTAAATAATCTCCACATAGAATTAACAAATGTGGTATTTACGTATTGAAGGTTGCTACCACGTCTTACTTCACTATTTAGTATTGCAGTATCAGCAATAAGATACTTTTGAGATGATTGATCGCTGGGATCAATTAGTACACGCTGACCAATTAATGACCGAGCACAATCCCTTGCTTTGATGATTCCATCTTCTTCGTATAACGGGTCCGTCCCAGAAGGGCAAGCAGCGGTAGGCTGCGTAGTAGTTGGTTGATTCGTAGTAGTAGTAGTGGTAGGTTGATTCGTTGTCGGTTGATTTGTTGGAGTTGTAGTAGTGGGTTGGGTATTAGTAGTCTGCGTATCGGTAGGTTGATTCGTTGTCGGATCATCGTCCTGATCATCTCCACCTCCAGATGATTCTACCTCTGTAAACAAAGCCTCTAATGAACAATCACCCCCTACGTCAAAACGCACTTGCTCATTAGTCAAATCTATATCATCAGGACAACCAGAACCCGATGCACGCCACCGATCAAATTCGTAACCATCATCCGGCTCAGCGGTAATGCGAACTTCCTGACCAAAACCTCTTTCCTCTTCATCACTATCCACACTACCCCCAGTACCACCTTCAGCAGTAATGCTGTATAATACCTCGGTAAACACCGCCTTGATTGCACAATCTTTAGTCGCTATGAAAGAAATAGTTCTCTTCTCTACATCAATGTCCGGAGAATCCTCTTCACCACAACTGAATACCCATTCTTGAAAGGCATAATGCTCATTGGCTCTGGCTGTAACCTCCACCTCATCTCCATAAACAAGATTCTCCGATGGTGTAATCATTATCTGTCCATTCTCGTTTTCTTCTATCGTAATCGTGCGAGGTGCCTTGGAAAACAAGACAGACAATCCACAATTACCCTCAATAGAAAATTCCAATTCAGGATCAGAAGCATCAGCTATGACTGGACAATCCGTATCCTCTATTGTTTCCCATCGATCAAATACATAACCCTCATCAGGGGTTGCTGTCAAGGAAATGGTCTGACCATGTTCCTTGGTTAAAGAATCATCACCTCCTAATGACTGACCTTCTGCATCACTTACTGACCCTCCATCTGATAAGGAAGCACTGATGGTATATTGTGCTTTTTCAAACACCGCCTCCAACCGACAATTCCCTTCAACCACGAACTCAGCCACAGGATCTGTATCACTAGCAAGTGTGGGACAATTTGCAGACGATGTCCTTCCTTCAGTTGTCCAGACACTAAATTGATACCCTTCTTCAGCAGTTGCTGTCAAAGTGATGGTCTCTCCATAGACGACATTGATGCCTGTCTCAGAATCTTCATTGGTAACGCTGCCTCCCTCAGAAGATATCGCTATGATGGTATAGCTAACCTTTTCAAATTCCGCTTCTATCGTACAATCTTCCAATACCGTAATCGATAGGCTTGATTCGTCATCGTTTAAATCACCACAATCTCCAGACCAGCCCTTGAAGGCATAATGTTCATCAGCGGTTGCTGTAACCGAGACCTCATCACCATAAACTACACCCTCTGATGGGCTAATGGTTATCTGTCCATTTTCGTTTTCTGTTGCGGATATCATACGAGGAGCCTTTTCAAACACCGCCTCCAATCGACAATCCCCTTCAACCACGAACTCCGCTTCAACATCTGTAGCATCTTCAAGGGCAGGACAATCATCACTTCTCCATTCACTAAACTGATAGCCCTTGTCAGGGGTTGCTGTCAAAGTAGATGTCTCTCCATAGACTATGGATAATTCCTCATCAACCTGCTGTCCGTCTCGAAACACACTACCTCCCTCAGAGGATATCGCCGTGATGGTATAGTTAACTTTTTCAAAAACCGCTCCCAGTGTACAATCCGATACCAGAGTAATCACTATGCTTGATTCATCGTTATTTAATTCTCCACAGCTTCCAGACCAACTCTTGAAGGTATAATGCTCATTGGCTGTAGCAGTAACGACTACTTCATCCCCATGATCAACAGTCTCGGATGGGGTGATGCCTATTTCCCCATTCTCGTTCTCTTCTATCGTAATCGTTCGGGGTGCCTTGGAAAAGACCGCTTCCAAACTACAATTACCAGCTACAGTGAAGGTCACTTTGTTGTTGACGGCTATAAGGTCAGGACATTCGCTACCCTCGGCCGGTGTCCATCCGCTTAACTGATAGCCTTCTTCAGGTTCTGCTGTAAAAGAGGCTATCTGTCCATATTCTCTTGATAATTCCCCCTCACTGACACTACCTCCATCGGTTGAACCGGCGGTGATGCTATACTTGATCTTTTCAAACTCAGCTCCAATCTGACAATTCTTGGAAGCGGTGATGGTGATTTCTGAATTGTCTGAACCAAAACTACCACAATCGCCTGTCCATTGCTTCAACTGATAGTGCTCTTGGGCTGTGGCAGTAACGGTCGCCGACTGACCACCATCTACACTTTGACTAGAGGTTACCGAACCGCCAACACCAGTAGATGTGGCGATGGTAAACTTAGTCACTACCGGCTGAATAGGTGCTGTGGGCGTATCTTCATTATTACAAGAAAATAAGACGATGAGGGTTGCCATGGAAATAAACAATGGATTTTGAAAAATTCTGAATTTCATAGGATGGTGTATTTTATCTCTTGGTTATTTGTTTGATGAGCAATTATTTGAATGGGATGTACCCCCTCAAAACGAATAGGTAAAAAGTCCTGAGTTGTATTTACCTGCAAAATCTTTTGTTCGGTTTTGGGAATACGGGGAAATAGGGTTGCTAGTCTTTCCTGGTAGAAAGGACAAAGCGAGTATGAAGCATACCCGAAGCGAGTAAGCTCCTTAAAAAAGTAGTTTAGATAAAGTTTGGGACGAGCTACCCGCTCCCTATTCCAAAATATAAATGGGGGGGGGTGATTTCATTAGGGAGTAATTGGCTGAACGTCAATCTATAGCAAGACAATAGCCGTATCAGAGCAGATAGCGTATTTTTCAACAGAGTAATCATATATACCTCAGCTACATCAAGGATAAAGATAACAAATATTTAATTTGAGGTCATCATTTTCGCTATACCAGATTTTTTTGGTCGTACATTTTATTGATATGGAAGTTCTTTGACGTAGATACATTAAAAATAAGCTCTAATTACTTTGTTGTAGAAACATTGAAAAGAAA
>MPMN01000064.1 GCA_002238525.1 Flavobacteriaceae bacterium bin25 | reverse complement strand
TCATAAGTCAACTGCATCTCTGCAATCTGTCCATACAATCCTCTGCATAAAAGAAACCAAAAAAGAAAAACAAAAGTAGGATTAAAATACACCTATTATAAATTTTTATGGTCTATAAACCACTATGCTCTAAATTTAACATGCACAAATATAGATATATACATCCAAGATTAACTCAAGAAATCGGACTAACGGGCAACAAAATCATAAGTCAACAGAAATCGAAACACTTTCTTTCTACATATGAGTTGTACTTAATAATACACTAAAATCTATACAACTTCATGCATTCATTTCATTTTCCTAAGTTTCCTTTTTGCTATTCTTGTAGCCTTTCGACAGTTTTTTTCAGTTGCTGTAGCAGTATGTGTACCTGATCCCCTTCCATCTTCGTCATCTTCGTATTCTTTTTTCTCGGTAAGTGTAACCGTGCATGTTGCTTCATTTAATTCTACAAACATTTCCAAAGTTGAATCTGCAAAACCATAAGTACCGCTATCGGTTGAACCTATAAAGGAAACAGCCAAAAGAGACATGATAAAAGGTAAAATAAACTTTTTCATAATAATTAATAGTTATTCTTAGCAAAGATAATAAAATTCAATAATACCAGAGACATTTGCTCATATTTTTGGAAAATAGCATTAGAATAGAAATATTATTCAAAGTTATAGATTTATTTGACAAATAGTTAAAATACATATATAATTAAATCTAATTTCGTATTTTATTGAAGTAAATATAGTATTTAAATGGTATTATATGTTTAATCGATGTTTTTCAGTATAATTCATTATCTTAAATTGAAAAATATAAATAAAAACTATAAAAAGAAAAACTCCTGATTTTTAATAAGTAAAATCGCCAAGTCTTGAAGAAACTAAAGGAAAACGACTCATTCCGTTGTAAAAGAATTTTATATTTTGCCACATCTTAAATGAATTTTATCTAAGCAAATGAGATTTTTATTCTGCTCTTTACTGCTCTTTCCAATTCTTAAACTCCAAAGTCAAATCCAGACACCTGATGATTTTTTAGGTTGTGAACTCGGAGACCAATTTACATTTCATCACCATATAGAAGATTATTTTAAGCATTTGGATAAACACTCAAACTATTTGAAATTAATACAGTATGGTAAGACTTATGAAGGAAGAAGTCTGTATTTGGCATTTCTGTCAAGTCAAGAGAATTTAGAAAACCTAGAGGAATACAGAACCAGACACCTGGAGGGAACAAAATTACCAACAGATGAAAATAAAGTTATTATCTGGTTAAGTTATGGAGTGCATGGTAATGAATCCTCATCCTCAGAAGCAGCAATGAAAACAGCCCATATTCTACTAACTGAAAAAATATCTTGGTTGAATGATGCTATCATTATTCTAGATCCTTGTTTGAATCCAGATGGTCGAGAAAGATATGTTCAATTTTTTAAACAATCAAAAAGCACACCCAATAGTGTTAATTCATACCTAAGAGAACATAGCGAGCCATGGCATAGTGGTCGGACCAATCACTATATTTTTGATTTGAACAGAGACTGGGCTTGGCTTACACAAATCGAGTCACAGCATCGAATGAAATACTACCAAAAGTGGTTACCCCACATTCATGTTGATTTTCACGAACAAGGAATAAACAATCCCTATTATTTTGCTCCAGCATCTGAACCTTATCATGATATCATCACAAGATTTCAAAGGAAATTTCAAATAAAAATAGGTGAAAATAATGCCAAATATTTTGACCAAAACGGCTGGCTCTATTTTACCAAACAAGTTTTTGATTTGCTTTATCCAGGATATGGCGATACATACCCTACTTTTTCAGGTGCCATAGGCATGACCTATGAACAAGCCGGTGGAGGTCGTGCAGGCTTAGGAGTAATTACCGAAACTGGCCATATCTTAACCTTAAACGAACGGATAAATCATCATGTAACTTCAGGATTGTCAACAATTGAAGTATCCCTAATAAACAAGGAAGCTTTAATTAATCAATTTCAGCAATTCCACCAGTCTCAAAATCCCAAGTTTGCTAACTATGTGTTGAGCGGTCCGAAGAGCTCTATTTCTAATCTGGCTGAATTTTTATCCAAACACGGGATTATCACCCAACATTTATCCAATAAACAAAATATTCGTGGATATGATTTCCAGACCCAGAATATCGGAAACAAGGAATTTGAAAAAGGATCACTGATAGTTTCAGCCCTCCAACCCAAAGGGAAACTAGTTCAGGTGCTGTTTGAACCTCAAACTGTTCATTCTGATTCCCTGACCTATGATATCACCTCCTGGGCTCTACCCTATAACTACGGTCTAGAATCAATAGGAACTAACCAAAAAATAGATGAATCATCAATTTTAGATGCAGAAACTTTTTCGCCAAATAAGATTTCAGATACCTATGGATATGGAATTCCATATGAAAGTTTCGAGGATTCTAAATTCATTTCCAGTTTATTAAAAGAATCTTTGACATTGAGATACTCCAAGAAGGACATTAAAAACAGTGATGTAAACTGGAGGTCAGGTAGTTTTTTCATTCTAAAAGCCGATAACCAACAAAATTCAAAATGGAGAGAAACTACCATAGGATTAGCCAATAAATTCAAGAAAAGAATCTACGATATCGAAACAGGATATTCAGAATCGGGTGCTGATATGGGCTCTAGTGATTTAAAACTTGTAAAGAAGAAAAAAATAGCCCTCCTATACGATACAACATCTTCCCAATATAGATATGGAGAAATATGGCATTTTTTTGAAAGACAACTCAATTATCCCTTAGCCCAGATTCCATCTAACCAACTTTCAGGAAATCTGCATGAATACGATATTTTAATTCTTCCCGAAGGGGTTGATGCACTGTCTAAAAGCGATATAAAGGATTCAATTTTGGACTGGGTCAAACTAGGCGGAAAACTCATTTTAATGGGGAAAACAATTGAATCAATAGAGGATATCGAAGAATTTAAGATTGTAAAAAAGAAAACTCCCGAAATAGATTACTCATTGGTTCCACTAGAAGAAAGATCTGCAAACCAGATAAGTTACTCCCTAACAGGCAGCATTTATAGTACTTCGTTAGATTCTTCCCATCCAATTACATTCGGAATAGATAGATACTATTCATTACGAACCTTAAATAGTGCTTTCTCCCTACTCAAAGAGGGTGAAAATGCTATTTATATTGACAATAAAAACAACCATGTTAGTGGTTTTTCTGGATACAAGATCAATCAATTACAAGAAAATTTATTGCTATTTGGAAGCCAGAGAATATCTAAAGGCAAAGTTATTTACATGATAGACAATCCGCTGTTTAGGGGATTTTGGTACCAGGGAAAGCAGCTGTTTTTCAATGCTCTTTGGCTTGATTAATGATTTAAGAAAAAATTGATTGCAATTAAATTTTCTATTGTCATATCTATTACAATATTTGGAGAAAATAACACTATATTTCCAGCTATAAAGCAAATGAAAAATACACTATAATCATATGGATTCAGAATCCTTTAAGGGAAATAACGAAGCTAACGCAGCTATTGATTTGATCGAAAACACAAACGATTCGTTATTTCTTACTGGAAAAGCGGGAACTGGAAAGTCTACCCTATTAAATCACATCATCGAAAATTCGAAAAAAGAGTTTATCAAACTAGCACCTACTGGGGTTGCTGCACTCAACATAGGAGGCCAAACAATTCATCGATTTTTTGGACTTCATATTCGACCATTTATACCCTATGATAAAAATTTAGGATTTAAACGATTTACCCAACAAATCTGTAATAAGGCTGATACCTTCATCATTGATGAAGTTTCAATGGTAAGAGCAGATGTAATGACAGCCATTGACCTAATGCTCAGAAAGTATACTGGTTGGAAAAATCTACCCTTCGGTGGTAAACAATTATTACTAGTTGGGGACTTGTACCAGTTACCTCCAATCGTCGATCAAAACAAACCTGAAGAAGTAGAAATTATGGAAACACACTACCCTAACCCTTTCTTTTTTGGAGCACATAATTTCGATGAAATGAACATCAATATGATTGAACTAAAACAAGTATACAGACAAACTGACAAAGAGTTTGTAGCCATTCTAGATAAAATTAGAACAGGGATTGCTAGTCAAAATGAATTGAATATTTTAAATCAGCGGTATAAACCTAAAAACAATCTTCCACACTATTTAGACAAGGTTATGTCCTTAACCCCAAGATCCAATCAAGCCAATAGTATTAATAACAAAATATTGGAGAGTATAAATTCTAGTTTAGTAATTTTTGAAGCTAAAGCAACTGGCACTTTTGATAATAATTCAACGCAAAAAGGCACTCCTCAATCAAAACCACCAACAGAACGGGAGTTGCGGTTGAAAAAAGATGCGAGAGTTATGTTTTTGACCAATTATTATCATCCTAATTCCAATCGTCCCAGATGGGTTAATGGAACTTTAGGAACTGTTATTTCAATCAATAAAAATTCTATAGACGTTCGTCTTGATAACGGCGAGGAAGAAAATGTGGGATTACATACATGGCAAGACTTGAAATACCAATGGAATTCAAAAACCAATGAAATTGAAACTAAAGTCATTGGTACCTTCTGTCAGCTTCCAATAAAACTTGCATGGGCATCAACAATCCATAAATCTCAAGGCCTAACCCTTGAAAATGTAAATATTGATTTTGGTAGAGGGGCATTTGCAGAAGGTCAAGCTTATGTAGCCTTAAGTAGGTGTACCTCATATGATGGGTTAACATTAAGTTCTCAACTGTCAATGTCTGACATCAAGGTTTCCCGAGATGCGGTAAATTTTATGAAATCGTACAGCGGATAAAAAACATTTAACCAGCTAGTCAGATTCAGGTTCAGCTAATAGTTTGTGGAAGGTGTGTCAAAATCAAGAGGTTAAACGTATATTCCTTCTATCTGACCAGCTAAACAAGCTGAGGATGGTTATTTGAAAAGAGAACAGAAAAGTTGGAGGAAGAGTTAACTATACCAAAGGAGCAAGTGCAATAAACTTTCTATATAAAGTTTCCAGCCTACAACCCACATTAGGTAAGGCTATAAATTGGCTAAATATTTTTCCTGATGAACCGACAAAAACGGTTCAAGTAAGAGATCCTTGTTGTAGTGGATAGATTCATAAGTAATTGTTCATTAAAACTATAATGTCGAATTTGACAAAATTGCGTTTGGATTGTTTTCAAGATAATGTTACAGTTTAATATTTATCCATATAAAATTACAAATCAATAACATATAATACGATATACTCCTATTATAATTTATGGAAACACTAATTGTACTGATACTCAATTTTATCTGAAAGTGAAATAGTGCTGAAAATTTTTAATTCTTATGAAGCAAAAAGAGAGTTTACATATTTATTAGTATCAAAAAATAACAACTCATCTATTCTTTCCCCGACACCAATATATTTTATTGGAATTCCATATTTCTGACTAATACCAAGAAGCATCCCACCTTTTGAAGTTCCATCAAGTTTGGTAATAGCCAATGAGGTGATTCCAATGTGCTTAATAAAATCTCCAGCTTGAACTATTGCATTCTGACCTGTTGAGCCATCCATTACCAGAAGCACCTCATTTGGTGCTGCCGGGATGACCTTACCAATAGTTCTTTTAATTTTTTTAAGCTCTTGCATCAAATGATTATGATTGGCCATTCTACCTGCTGTGTCTATCAAAACAAAATCATCACCTTTTGAAAGTGCTGATTGAACTGTGTCATAAGCTACCGCAGCAGGATCACTTCCAATCTGTTGCTTGACTATTCGGCAATTCACTCGTTCGGACCAAATCGATAACTGTTCTATTGCACCACTTCTGAATGTGTCCCCAGCCCCCAATAGTACTTTCTTACCTAAAGATTTATATCTATAAGCAAGTTTTCCAATAGTGGTTGTTTTCCCGCTACCATTAACACCTACAACAAGTGTTACATAAGGCTTTGAAGCTGTATTTTCTATTTCTGTTGAGCCAGGTAATTGATTAGCCTCTATTAACTCAGTAATTTCTTTTTTTAAATATTCAGATAACTCTTTGGGGTCAGTGTTATGGATTTTTGGGAATTTGTTAGATAATTTTTCTATGAGCAACTCTGTGGTATCAATTCCTACATCTGCTTCAATAAGTAATTCCTCGAAATTATCTAAGACTTGAGAATCCAGGATTTTTTTTCCTGAAAATAAATTTCGAACACCACACCAAAAGTTGGTCACTAAGGAATATGAATCTGATTTAGGTCGTTTCACAGAAGACTATGTAATGAAGACAAAATTTGACAAAAATTATTGATTTCTCTCTATGTAAAATTGAATTCAAACCGCATTAAAGAATTGTCGGTACTATGTTTTAGTTTTTGGTTCTACTGCATTCTTTATGAAAGTACAGTAAAATAGGTGTTATCTACAACTATATGTACTGCTCTTTTTAGAGAAATACTCATTTTGACGCTTCATCACTTGTGGCCTTTTACCCCGAAGAATAATAGGCCTTAGTCTATATTGATCGATGTCCCTAGTCCCACAAGCCCATAGGTTGATAGCAGCATTGATATCGGCATTTTTAGATAATCCACATTCCAAACATTTAAAAGCAGATTGAGATGTGCGATTAGCTGTTTCTATATACCCACAACGGCTACATCTTTGCCAAGTATAAGCCAGATTTACCTTTATTACTACTGCATCTTGAGACAAAAAATATTCCAATCGATACCATCCTGTAGCTAGAATAACCCTATTTAATCCGCTCTTTTGTTTTACTTTTTTACCTGGATGTTCTATACTTCCCTTAGCTGATTTAGTGAAATTTTGGCACATTGTGTTTTTGGTTTTCAATTCCTCCAAATAAACTACTTCAAAGTTTCTGGTAATCATCTTAGCAAATTGCCTTAAATCGCTGTTTCGAATGTATATTATCTCTCTATAGTGTTTGGCAATAGTTTTTCTTGATTTTTCAGTCCTATTGCTTCCTTTTTTCTTTCTGGCTTTCTTTTTCTGGTATCGTTGATACTTTTTCAGTTGTTTTTGATCTTACTGATAAGTCTGCTAACATCAGTTAATTTATAGATATTTCCTCAACTATCGGCAATCTGACCCGCATTTCTATCCATACCGATACTTTTACTGTTCTTTGTATCTACTGCTTTTTTATCGCATCTACTTCATATACTACATGGTATACCATCGGTTGCCTTTGTATTTATTTCTGTCTTTTTTATTGCTCAGGAAAGGTCAAACTATTTTCCAAATGTTTATGGAGTTACCCACACCATAGTAAGGCAAATTTTATTCTGATGCTTGACTAAAAATGATAACACCGAATAAATTTAATCAAATAGCCTAATGAGACTTCAGCCACTTATCTACCTGGTTGCTGCTCACCATGGACTCAACAAAACTGTATGAACCATGCTTCTTTTTGGACATCTTAATGACTTTGGTAAGTTTATTTGATCCAGTCTGTAATGTTGCAACTGCTTTTTTTGCCATAATTATTTACTTTATTTCTTTATGAAGAGTCATGCGCTTCAGTATCGGATTGAATTTTTTTATTTCCAACCTCGAAGGTGTGTTTTTTTTGTTTTTGGTCGTGATATATCTCGAAGTTCCGCCTAGACCGGTTTCTTTATGTTCAGTGCACTCCAATATTACCTGAACTCTATTTCCTTTACTTTTTTTGGCCATGAGAAAAATTTAAGTTAGTGATTCGATATCAGTTATTTGAATGTTATAATTTCAACTTACTTATCAATCTTTGATTGTATCTGTAGCACAGATAATAAACTAGCATATCTCTAAATTATTTCTTTAATTAAATTACCATAATCTTCACCCATAAATATCCTTGTCCTATCCATTAACATTCTATTGCTTTTTTTATCGTTGATAGTTTCATTGTCTCGTAAACACCGCTGATGGTAAGAAATAAACCCTCAGTAGAAAAGAACATCATTTATTTTATAACAACTCCTCTTGATCTAGCTTCTTTGAGTACAGCAGATATCCCCTTACGATTAATCGTTCGAAGAACAGAAGTTGTAATCTTCAGAGTAATCCATCGATTTTCCTCTGGTATAAAAAATTTTTTGGTAATCAGATTTATATCAAATCGACGTTTTGTTCGATTCAAAGCATGGGAAACATTGTTGCCAATCATAACCCTTTTACCTGAAATTTGACAGACTTTTGACATGATTATTTAAAAGGGATGCAAATCTAATGATTTTATAAATGGTATGAAACAATTTTATTTGATTATTTCTGATAATGTATGAAACAATAACTCGTTGATTTTATTTAACGATCGCTCAATAACTTGTGATCTAGGACCATTCATTTTGAATTCATAGGTGCTGGTTTTTTCTCTATAAGCTATGGCTATGTATACCCTACCCACTGGAACAGATTTGTCTCCACGAGTGGGGCCCGCATTTCCTGAGGTAGCAATTGCTAAATCAGACCCAAATCGATCAATTGCGCCCCTGGCCATATACCCTACTACCTTATCGTTCGCCACACCTAAATGATTAATTAGTGAATCTGGCACTCTAAGCATCTTAGTTTTTGATTCCTTATCATAGGCGACAATTCCACCTTTGAAATACTTTGATGACCCTGCTAAGGAACAAATTTGGGCCGCAAAGGCACCACCTGTATAGCTCTCGGCACAAGATATAGAAAGTGAATTCTCTGAGAGTAATTTTGCCACAATCTCATGAATTTGTTCCTGGTCTTGACCAAAATAAATGTCCGTAATCAGTGGAATCAATTTTTTCACAGCATCATCTACTCTTTTTTTTGTATCGTAGTTAGAATTATCAGTTGTAGAAATACGAATTCTCACTTTTCCAAGCCGAGGTAAATAGGCAACCTTAATTCGATTGTCAAGCTGATTCTCCCAATCAACTAGTCTCTGTGCGATATTACTCTCCCCTAATCCAATGGTATTTATCGTTCTATAATAGTTAAAAGGAAGTTGAAAATCTCTTTCGATAGCTGGAATAATCTGATCTACCAATAAGGCTTTCATCTCATAGGGAACGCCAGGTAGAGAAATACAATGAGCTTCATTTTTGGTAAACCACATTCCGCTTGCAGTTCCATATTTGTTGATAAAAATGCGAGCGTTATCCGGAAGTAAAGCCTGTTGCTCGTTCTGTTTGTTGATGGGTGAATTGTACTTGTTTTTAAAAAGATCCTTTATGTGTTGGAGAACCTGGTAATTCAACACCAATTTGGAACCAAAATATGATGATAAGGTATGCTTGGTCAAATCATCATTGGTAGGCCCAAGACCTCCTGTGATGATGATTAACTTGGAAGTAAAAAGAGCTCTGTCAAGATAGGAACTAATTGCTTTTGGATTATCAGATACTACGACTATTCGCTGAACATCAAATCCGAGTTTATTTAATTTCTGAGATATAAAATTAGAATTGGTATCGAAGGTTTGTCCAATCAAAATTTCATCACCAACTATTAATATTTCTGCTGTATTCACCTATTCATTTATTTTACGTGCACTTTAAAAACCTCTCGACAAGCAAGAACCCCTACTAATATATCCCCTGAAACTACTGGCCCAACTCCTTTGGGTGTGCCAGTAAATAGAACATCTCCAATTTTTATAGTGAAATAACTAGAAACATATGATATCAATTGATCAATAGTCCAGATCATTTTTGAAGTATTGGCTTGCTGGACAATTTTATCGTTTTTCAATAAACAAAATTCAAGATTTTGAATATTTTCAAATTCCTTTTTTTCTATCCACTTTCCAATCAAGGCAGAACGATCAAATCCTTTGGCCTTTTCCCATGGAAGCCCTTGTTTTTTCAATTGATTTTGGAGGTCTCGAGCTGTAAAATCAATACCTAAGGTAACACGGTTAAAATATTTACAAGCAAATTGTGGTTGAATGTGTTTTCCCAAAGCATTGAAGCCAATAGCTAATTCTACCTCGTAATGGATATGATTTGTAAAATGAGGGATAACAAATTGACTTTTACGTTGTAAAACGGCTGAATCTGGTTTGATAAACAAAACCGGTTTAGAGGGTTTATTATTTTGTAGTTCTTCAATATGGTCAGGATAGTTTCGACCAACACAAATTATTTTCAATGGTGAAATCTATTATGGAAATTGTGTAAAATGAAAACACACTGCACAATTTCTAATAAGCCATAAAGTATTTTGTCCCTTTTTATTGAAATGCTGTTCTACCCAACCATAAAAGCCAGAGATAGAATCTGCACAAAAAAAATAATTCAATGCGTACGTCATTTTAGACCGAAAAATTGTGATTCAACTTAATGAGTATTAACTATTATTATTTATTTTAAATCACTGTATTGTAGACCTACAATTGAATTGGCTTTGAGGATTCTAATTGTTATACAAATGATCCTTAATGATTTGGACTGTTGTCTCGTGAAAATCCCTATTAAATATCCAGTTAATATATGGACGGTCTTTTTTAATGACCTCTGTGATAGTCTTCCCTTTATGTTTACCAAAGTCAAAGCAAGCTTTTCCATCACTGTTTTTTTTAATTTGAAACCCTAAATCCAAATAATCAGTTGAGGGACTAAACTTTTTTTCTAGATAATCAACATTGGGTTCTATATCTTGATATTTATTCAATTGACCAATCAAAACCGCTTTTGTCGCTTTCACATCTTCTAAGGCATCATGAGCATTTTCAAACTTTTTGTGGCAATAAAACTCAACAGCAGCAGAAAGAGTCCTAGGTTCTTTTGTGTGAAAAATGTTTTTCACATCCACTATTTTAACCTTTTTAAAATCGAACTCCCTAAATCCTACTCTGTAAAACTCCAAAGCCAATAATCTAAGATCAAATCTCAGAAGATTAAACCCACAAAGGTCGCAACCCTTGATAAAATCAAATATTTCAAGAGCTTTTTGCCTAAAAGTGGGCATATTTTCTACCATCTGTTCTGTAATGTTATGTACTTCAACAGACTCTGGCGAGATGCTCATTTCGGGATTTAACAATTGTGAATACTCCTGGTCGGGTTTGGTTCGGTCTGTGGATAATTTCAGTATTCCTATTTGAACGATCCGGTCTTTTTTGACATCTAATCCCGTAGTTTCCAAATCCAATATGCACAAGGGGTTAGTGAGATATAAATCTCTTTTTTGAGGTTTATTTTGAATATTCATATATACTATATTGTCTGCAAATTATTTATATCAGATTTTTCATGCTTCTAACTTCCAATTTTCTAAGTAATCTGCTACTTTTTTTGCAAACAGACTTCCCGTTGCTCCATTGATAATTTGGTGGTCATAGCTGTGGGATAAGATAACTTTTTTTCGAATTCCTATAAAATCTCCTTTGGGGGTTTCTATTATGGCTGGCATTTTCCTGATAGTACCGATTGCCATTATACTAATCTGGGGTTGGTGGATTATGGGGGTGCCCATCAGGGTGCCAAAATTTCCGATATTAGTCATTGTATAGGTACCATCTTTTACATCATCAGGAGCTAGGGTATTGGTCCTAGCCTTATTCGCTAAACGATTTACCGTGGAGACTAGATCAACAAAATGGAGATTTCCAGCATCTTTGATTACCGGTACGATAAGATTTCCATTTGGTAGTGCTGTAGCCATTCCAAGGTTTACAGAACGCCACATTTGAATTTTATCTTCATCTTTTGTGCTGTTGAGTACTGGATAATCTTTAAGTGCTTTTACAATGGCATGAATCAATAATGGGGTGAAAGTGAGTTTTTGATTAAACTCTTTGAGGAAATAATCTTTCTTTTCCTCTCTCCAGGCCCATAAATCAGTTACATCAGCTTCTACAAACGAATGTACGTGTGCTGAGTTATCTATACTTTCACGCATATGCTGTGCCGTTATTTGTTGCATACGGCTTAGCTCTATAAGTTGATTTTCGTTTGGTGAAAATGTATTTATTGATGTTTGACTAGGCAGAATTTCCTTTTTAGTTGAACTAGACTGACCATTGACACTTTGATTGCTGACTATTGAAGATTGTACAGGTCTCTTCTTGAGATAATTCAACACATCGTTTTTGGTTACCCTACCTTCTTTACCGGTTCCCATTATTGAACCGAGTTCTCTTTTACTGATATTTTCTCTTTTGGCTATACTTTTTACTAATGGACTATAATATCTAAGTAAATTTCTAGGTGAATCTATGAGAGTTTTGGCTTGTTGTAACTGCTTATCTAATTCTTTTTGAGTATCAATTTCAACTTTTTTTTCAGCCGATGATTTTTCAACAGATTTTTTTTCTTCTACTTTTGGGATTCGTTCCGAATCATTTATGGTTTGAATTACAGCCAGGATATCTCCTACCGATACGACATCTTTCTCATGATATTTAATTTCTGTAATTACTCCGGATACTTCTGAAGGAAGGTCTGAATCGACTTTATCGGTCGCTATTTCAACAATAGGTTCATCAACTTGCACCTGATCACCTACCTTTTTTAACCATTTTGTAATGACGGCTTCTTCAACGCTTTCTCCCATTCTCGGGAGTTTAACAGGATAATTATTCATTGGATTGAGCTGCAAATTTACAAATTCAAATATTCCTCAAAGCCAAATCAAATCATAATCCGAAGATAACCAAGTATCAAACACTTGTAGGAAACCTCCTTTGCATAATTCATTTTTCTGGCCTAACCCAATTTTTGGGTTCTTTTTTTACTTTTAAATTGCTCTATTCGTACTTAAGTCATCTTTTTCTTGATAATGTTTTGTTAAATATTTATCCATATCACACCCTTATAGGCTTATTTTCTATCTTTTCCGCTCCCTATTTCACTATTTAGACGCTCTAATCCTGGAGAACACCTTAGATTGTACGCTATAGCCTCTATAATATGCTGGTAATGAACTTTCTCTAAGCCTTTCAGCCTGGTGATTTGACAACTATACCACTGATGGAGACCAAAGGTCTGTTTCTCGATCCAGTGTTTCTTACTAATCTCTTTATTCTATGATGTGTTTATAATGGTTCTAATGCTTTCATTATGGAGTAGAGCTTAAGCATATAAATTTGCAGGCAGGACAAAATACCAACGATATGGATACTTTCCTGATAAAAATTTGTATATTTGTGCCATTGTAACTGCTTCACAGTATATACTCAATTGAGAAATATGCTTTCTAATTGTACCCAGTTGTTATCTTGTAATAGATTAGCAATAAACCGTATCTTCTTTAATGTAATTACCCCCCCCCATTTATTTGGAATAGGGATCGGGTAAATCCTTTCCAGTTTCAGTTCAACTATTTTTTTGAAGAGCTTACTCTTTTAGGGTATGCTTGTTTAATCCTTTCTATAGGGAAGGATATGGAGCCTCTATTCCCCGAATTTTCAAACCTCAGTATGGGGGGGGGGGGGGTAAGTCCATCCTATGATTTTTCACCTATCCGTTTTGAGTGGTTTCATCCATTACAATCAATTATAAACATCAACAAATCTATTAAATATACTATCCGATGAGATTAAGAATCTTTCCATTTCCTTTATTTATTTCCATTGTAGCATTACTGATATTATTTTCGTGTAATAATGAAGATACGCCCACGGCACCTATTGAGCCCATAGTGGCTAAGTTTACCATCGCCACATCTACTGGTGTTGGTGGTTTGATAACCTCTAGTCAAAGTGTAGATGGTGGTCAGTCGGTGACCATTACTGCCACAGCCCAAGAGCACTATCAATTAAAGCAATGGACGGGGGATTGTGGTAGTTTTAGCCCAGACAATTCAGCAATCACCATCACTGCTTCCAAGAATTGTCAGATAGGGGCTGAGTTTGAAAAGATCAAGTATAGCATCACTGCTAGTTCAACTGATGGAGGCAGTGTCGGAGAAGGGGAATTATCAAGAGAATATGGACAGATAGCCTCATTTACAGCAGAACCTGACCAAGGGTATGAGTTAGGTGGATGGACAGTAGCTGAAGGTAGCGAATGTCCTGACCTTATAGTCGTCAAAAACAAAGTGACCTTCACAGTTGCCGGTAATTGTAGTTTGGAAGCAGTCTTTACCAAAGCCCCTCGTACCATTACGATAGAAGAGAACGAGAATGGGGAAATAAGCATTACCCCATCTGCAACAGTTGACCATGGGGATGAAGTAGTCGTTACTGCTACAGCCCATGAACATTATGCCTTCAAGGGTTGGTCTGGAAGCTGTGGAGAATTAAATAACGATGAATTGAGCCTAACGATTATTCTGGTATCGGATTGTACACTGGGAGCGGTTTTTGAAAAAGTAAGCTATACCATCACGGCCACCTCTACTGATGGGGGAATCGTGGTCCGAGATGGACAGCAGGTTGATGAGGAATTATCTATAGTCTATGGAGAGACATCTACTTTGACAGCAACCCCTGACAAGGGTTATCAGTTTAGTGAATGGACAAGTGATGATTGTCCTACCCTTGAAGATGCTACAGATGTTGAAGCGGTGTTTGTGGTTGAAGGGGATTGTCAATTAGAGGCGGTGTTTGGAAAAGCTCCTCGTATGATTACCATAGCAGAGAACGACCCCGTGACGGGGACCATAAATGGGAAAATAACCATTAGCCCATCAGAGGGTG
>MPMN01000063.1 GCA_002238525.1 Flavobacteriaceae bacterium bin25 | reverse complement strand
CGTACCCTTCTCCCCTGTCTGGGGACAAATCAAATCAACCCCAGTATGCGAAATATAAGCCATGATCTACTACCAGAGCATCATGATTGAAATCAATCTTTTCTACAAACCAAGAATCTTTTAAACCCAAAGATTCCTCAAGTGAAATTTTTACCATAAAAAGAAATTTTCCTGACCAACTAAATTAACCATTCCACAACAAAGTGATTAGAGCCAAAATACATTGATAGAGATACACTATTCAATTCATTTCCATTGAAAGTTCTTTTGAAAAAATTGAAATGAAATGAAATCAAATTTTCAGATACGAAAAATCACCTGTGAATTTTCACAGCTCATAAGCTTCGGACATTGATCTTAGATTTACATGCGGTCGGTGTGTCGATTGGACTTTCCCTTTATGTATTCTATTCAAATCTTCCACTAGTTTATTGTGTTTCTCGGCTGGGAACTCCGGATCATGGATGGTGTACATTCCTCGTCGGAGCATCTCAAAAAAACATCGTGCTGTGGCTACTACGTCCCTTGTAGCATTGTGCTGATCAGGGACATCCTCACCGAAGAGGATGCGGTGCAACCGCAGGAGTCCGGGGCCTTTCTTGTTGCCCCATTGTGTTTTTTTTCTTTCATACCCGGCATTATTGAACAAATAATTCTGTTGTTGTTGTCTGTTTCTGGCACGATTTCTATTTAGATATCCGAGCTGGTGGCTTTTGGTGTCCAAGAATTTGCAGTTGTTCTCGCCTGGCGTGAAGGGATGATCAATGCCGGCATGGTGGCATTCCGAGGTTACCAGACCGATGTCGAAGCCCCCGTAGTGGGCAACCACATAGTCGACTTTTTTCACATCTTCGGAGAACACTTGCAGGACTTCTTTTGCTGGTATCCCTTGATTTTCAGCCAGGGCAGTGTTTATGCCGTGAACATTGTAGTGTACATCAGTGATTTTGAAGCCAGAAGGCTTGACGATATAGTCGTTGTAGTGGAGGCATTTCCCTTGGGCATCGTGTATAGCCCAGGCTATCTGCACCATTCTTACCCAGTCCTTGTATTGCCATTTTATGTCCTCAATATTGAATCCTGCCTCAATATGGCGTGGCCGGTACTTGGAGTATCCGCTGCTTTCACAATCGAATATCAGGAATAAGGGCTTGTGCGTTGAGGGTTTCATTTTTATTGGTATATCATATTTCATTTTACAACCTAGAATCAACCCATTAATGCAACTTTAGGATAGGATTTTAAATTTTAAATCAAAGATAAATAAGTTGGCTGATATTGGTGTTGTTTTTTTGATTTTTTAATTACAATGTTCGTACCCATTGTGATGTTTTTAGAGTAATTCAGAATGTCAAAATATCGTAGATTCATTTTAAAATATTCCTACTCCCATTCCTAATCATTGAAGACGATAATATTCTTAGAAACTGATATAGAAAGACCAATAGAAATTATTATTTATTTTCAATAATCTGTCAGTTAAATTGATATGGTGGATGATAAAGAGTAATTGTTTTTCCCCCACAATTTACATTCGTTTTTATCTAAACTCAATGCTATATTTAAAGGATCTCACCAGGTTTTTTTTCAATTTTTCCTAAATGAGCATAGGCTTTAAGTGTGGCTTGTCTACCACGTGGAGTACGTTCTAAAAAGCCCTGTTGGATTAAAAAGGGTTCATACACTTCTTCTAAGGTTTCCATATTTTCAGAAACTGCAGTGGCCAAAGTATTTATGCCTACTGGTCCCCCTTTAAAATTATCAATGATGATGGTTAGAATTTTATTGTCCATTTGATCTAGTCCATAATTATCAACTTTTAGGGCGCTGAGAGAGAATTTAGTTATGTCCAAATCAATAATTTCAAGTTTCTTTACTTGTGCGAAATCTCGAACTCTTCTGAGTAATCTATTGGCAATTCTTGGGGTTCCCCTACTTCTTGAAGCTATTTCTTCGGCTGCCTTTTTATCTATCTGAACACCTAATAGTTGTGCGCTACGTTCAACAATTCTAGCCAGCACTTTTGAAGTATAATACTCTAATCGGCTGCTGATACCAAATCGAGCTCTCATCGGAGCTGTCAGTAAACCGGATCGAGTTGTCGCTCCTACCAAGGTAAATGGATTTAGTTGGATTTGCACACTTCGGGCATTTGGCCCTGACTCAATCATAATATCTATTCGAAAATCTTCCATAGCAGAATATAGATATTCTTCTATTACTGGGCTAAGGCGGTGAATTTCATCAATAAATAAGATATCTCTTTTGCCAAGATTTGTCAAAAGGCCTGCAAGATCTCCAGGCTTATCTAAAACAGGACCTGAGGTTAATTTTATGTCCACTTGAAGTTCGTGTGATAATATATGAGCAAGAGTGGTTTTTCCTAAGCCTGGAGGTCCATGGAATAAAGTATGGTCCAATGCATCATTACGCTGATTGGCAGCAGCAACAAAAACACGAAGATTCTGAATCAAGGAATCTTGACCAACAAACTCTTCAAAATGTCTTGGTCTAAGTGCTTTGTCAAGTTCACCTCCTTGATTTAATTCACTTTTGACATTTGGATTTAATTCTTTATTCACGGGAAACAAAACAGATTGTTCACTTGAGAAAGTAAAAATATTTATTGAATTAGAAAATAAATAACCTCATTTAATCGAAATTTTCCTTCACAAAAAGTGCACTAGAACCTAAGATATGTTAACAATCTACGTTCCTCATGAGATATAAACTATATATCAATAGTGGCGTATACAGCATTTTTTTCGATGAATTCCCTTCGGGGCTGAACTTCACCTCCCATGAGCATTGAGAAGGTCCGATCAGCCTGAGATTCATCTTCAATTTCTATACGGCGTAAAGTCCTCTTTTCTGGGTTCATGGTGGTTTCCCAAAGTTGTTCGGCATTCATCTCACCCAATCCTTTATACCTCTGAATGGTTGTCCCCTTGCCTATCTGTTCAACCAATCGATCCCTTTGATTGTCATCCCAGGCATATTCTTTTCTCTTTCCTTTTTTAACTAAGTAAAGTGGTGGAGTTGCTATGTAGAGATATCCTTGATCTACTAGTGGTCTCATAAATCGGAAAAAGAAGGTCATGATGAGGGTTGCGATATGGCTTCCATCAACGTCGGCATCGCACATGATAATTATTTTGTGGTATCTCAGTTTTTGGATATTGACTTTCCGATCATCTTCTTCTGTTCCAATACTTACCCCGAGGGCAGTAAAAATATTCCTGATTTCCTCATTTTCCAGAACTTTGTGTTGCATTGCCTTTTCCACGTTAAGAATCTTCCCTCTCAGGGGCAATATAGCTTGGAAATTACGATCTCTTCCCTGTTTTGCTGTTCCCCCGGCAGAATCTCCCTCAACCAGATATATCTCTGATTCTGATGGGTCTTGAGAAGAACAGTCGGCCAATTTACCTGGCAAACTACCACCACCCATGGCGGTTTTGCGTTGCACTAAATCCCGAGCTTTTTTAGCAGCGATTCGAGCTTGGGCAGCTGTTATAACTTTCTGAATGATACGTTTAGCATCTTTGGGGTTTTCCTCTAAATAATCAGTAAGCATCTCGGAGACAGTTTGAGAAACAACAGAGGTTAATTCTTTGTTGCCTAGTTTTGTTTTAGTTTGTCCTTCAAACTGAGGTTCAGCTACTTTAACGGATATGATTGCCGATAAACCCTCCCGAAAATCATCACCAGAAACTTCGACTTTTGCCTTTTCTAACAACCCTGAAGTATCAGCATACTTTTTTAGGGTTGAGGTTAGGCCCCTTCGAAAACCAGATAAATGAGTTCCTCCTTCGTGGGTACTGATGTTATTAGCATAAGAATGGATATTTTCAGAATAAGAATCGTTATACACCATTGCAACAGAGACAGGAATATCGTTACGTTTTCCCTCCATGGAAATAATCTGATCAATAATAGGTGAACGACCATAATCAATAAATTGGATAAATTCTACCAGGCCTTCCTCTGAATAAAAGGTCTCAGTTTTTTCACTTTCACCCAATTCACCTCTCTTGTCAATTAGTTTAATTCTGACCCCTTTGTTTAAGTAGGATAATTCCCTAAGTCTTTGAGCCAGAATATTGTAATTAAACTCAATTGTTTCTTTGAAAATTTCTGGGTCTGGATAAAATTGCACAGAAGTTCCCGTTTCATCCGAGAGTCCAATTTTATGGACAAGGCCGCTTGGAACTCCTTGATGATATACTTGTTTATATTTTTTACCATCTCTATGAACAATTGCAATCAATTCTTTACTTAGAGCATTGACACAAGAAACTCCTACTCCGTGGAGACCTCCTGATACTTTATAAGAATTTTTATCAAATTTTCCTCCAGCTCCAATTTTGGTCATCACAACTTGGAGTGCAGAAACTCCTTCTTTTTTATGAATATCTACGGGAATTCCTCTACCATCATCCATTACTGTCACAGAATTATCCTTGTTAAGAATAACCTCTATCGAATCACAATACCCGGCCATAGCCTCATCAATTGAATTATCAACTACTTCATGAACCAGGTGGTGAAGGCCTCTAATCCCTACATCACCGATATACATTGATGGACGTTTACGAACATGTTCCATTCCCTCAAGGGCCTGAATGTCGTCTGCAGAATATTCGTTCTTGGACATTTTAGTTTATTATTTTAAAATCTCTGGTAAATATGTACCTCATCAGGTTTCTGTGGTTTTGAATTATAACCACCTCGGAATCGAAAATTTTTTGTGGTATTGTCAAAAATGGTACTACTGAGAGAGTTCGGGCGAAGTTACGAAATTAGGAGTGGTTTGGAGAAGAAATAGCAAACATTAATTTCTCGAATTAAATTTATACTATGATGGGGGTTGAGGCTCTAATAGATATTATATTTCATCAATTATTCCTTAAACTATGTGCACATATCTCGTGAATAGCAAGGGCATAGTTTCCAACTATATGAGCTTAGATTGGTACTATCTAAAGACTTGAAACATCAACGCTTGGTGCTGTGCCATTGGCATCTCTGACAAAATACATATCTGGGGGAGTATTTTCATCAAAAAATCCACAATTTTTCAAATAAAACGATCCACTCTCTACACCTCCGGTATGGTCTGCTCTTGCTTTTTTTCGTCCAGTGGCATCTACGTTAAATTTAGCTTTGGTCATTTCGTGCCATTGACCTTTGGTGTCTCTTATCCATTGGTTTGTGAATAACCCAATTCTTGTTATATGTCCAGTACGTGGGGAGAAGTTCTCTAAAAAGGAATGAAAATGTGACAAATATGTATTAGTAAATGGTCTTCTCAAACTAGATATGAGTTGCCACCTTCCAATTTCAGGAGCATAAAAATAAGCTGTAAAGTCAGTTGTACTATTAGTGGAAAGAAAGCCCCTAACCAAAAACTTGTAGGTATTTCCAGACTTCCAATCAAAACCCATTAAGCTTTGTAACCCGGTTCCTTCATCTCCAAATTCTCTCACTGTTACATTGGACCCTTTAGCCATCTCAAGAACTTTATAATCCTGGGGAGTTTGTGCGGGGTTTTGACTATAGTGTGGGCTAAACACGGAAAAGAGTATTCTCCTTTCGGTATTTGAATTGACTTGCATTCCGAAATAACCACCATTGAAACCAGCAGCCATAATAAATGATCCCAACACATCAGCTCCTTTTGGAACGGTAACTTCATTGTAGAACCATTCTATTTCGTCAGTTGTATTTGCTTCATATGTTAGGTGAACCGTTGGACCTCGTCTTCCATAGTAGAAATCATCTTTAACGAAAATCGGATTCTCTCTTGTGGCGGGGCCACCAATTAAAATATCAGTGATATCCGCAATTGTGCCGGATGATTTATCTATCCCTTTTAATTCTATAAACTGATAACCTTTGGTTTCTATGTTAAAAACCCCTACTTCTATATTTTCATAATCACGGTTTTTGATTGTTAGTTCTTTACTTTCATTGCCAAGGGTAACTTTTATTTTGGATGAACCATCTGGACTTTTAATGGCTAATCCCACATGCAATTTACCTGTCAATGGAACCTTAAAGTAAGTGCGAATTTCATCGTTTAGATCTGTCCAATTTCTAATTCCTTCCTGATGAATGTTTGTATTTTTAGATATGTCTCCCACTACCCAACTGTTCCCTTTGATGGGTATTGAGTAGGCAAGGTCTAGGTTCAATTCTTCCTTTAATGATGGTTTAATATTTGTAATTTGGCTTTTATCATTGCCAATTAATTCCTGAGTACATTCATCGGATTTAATGTCCGATCCATTTATATCTGAGTTTGGTAGACTACAATCTTTAGTGAGTTGATTTATAGTAGGTTCTTGATCATCGATCTGCTGGTCATGTTGCGGAGTTTCATCATATTCTCCCGTGAAGATAAACTCTGCTTGCAGTTGGCAATTTCCCTCTACTTTGAAGCTGGCAATGGAATAGGTAGTATCTAAATTATCAGGGCAACCAGAACCTGTGGTAGTCCATCTTTCAAAATCATAACCATCTTCTGGTGTGGCCTCTACCTTGAAGTTATCACCAAATCCTATTCCCCCCTCCGTTTTGTCTACACTACCCCCAGAACCTGCCTCAACGGTCAGGGTATATAAGACTTTAGTAAACACCGCCTTGATTTCACAATCTTTGGTGGCTTCGAATGAAACGGTCAAATCGTCAGCATTAAACTCACCACAGTTTCCTTCCCAATCCTTGAATTGATGATGTTCATCGGCTATTGCTGTGATGCTCACCTGGTCACCTTCATTCGCTGTGAGGGTTTCTGTTATCTCGCCACCTTCATTTGATGATGTGCTGATCGTGTAAGGCTTTTGGGTAAAAATCGCTTGTAGTTGGCAATCCCCTAAAACAGTAAATTCCAATCTCGGTGCACGAGTCCGGTCAGGATTGGACGCATCATCATCGCTTAATGATGGACAATCAGTACCCTCTACTGACTTCCATTGGGCAAACACATAACCCTCATCGGGAATTGCGGTTATTGTGGCTTTTTGTCCATGTACTAGGGATAATTCTTCATCAATCTGCTGCCCCACACGGGTTACACTTCCCAGGTGACGCACCTGTCCTCCCTCAGAAGGTAAAACACTGATGGTAAATACTGCCTTTTCAAACACCGCATTCAAACTACAATTACCTTCAACAATGAATTCCGTTTCAACCTCTGTAGAATCTTCAAGACTAGGGCAATTCGTAGAGGATGATCCTCCTTCAGTTCTCCAGCCGCTAAATTGATAACTCTCATCAGGAGTTACCGTAAAAGCGACAGTCTCTCCATAAACTATGGATAATTCCTCATTGACCTGCTGCCCGTCTCGGGCCACACTCCCTCCCTCGGAGGATGTCACTTTGATGGTATAGTTTACTTTTTCAAAAACTGCTTCAATCGTGCAATCTTTCACTACAATAATCGTTAGGCTTGATTCATCATTTTGGGGTTCAGGAACCTCATTTAAATCATCGCAGGTTCCAGCCCAGCCCTTGAACTCATAATGCTGGTTTGCCTTAGCAACAATCTCCACCTCATCCCCATGTTCAACGGTCTCAGATGGGCTAATGTTTATTTCCCCATTATCGTTCTCTGCTATGGTAATGGTGCGAGGTGCTTTGTTAAACACCGCCTCCAAACTACAATTACCTTCGACAACGAATTCCAATCTCGGTACCTGAGTCCATTCCGGATTGGAAGTATCATCATCTGTTAAAGCTGGACAATCGGCATCCCCTATGGTTGTCCATTCACTAAATTGGTATCCCTCTTGAGGTGTTGCTATCAATGTAATTGTCTCTCCATATTTTACGGATAATTCCTCATCAATTACACTTCCCAGGTGGCGCACCTGCCCTCCATCAGATGATGTGGATGTGATGGTATAGCTTAGCTTCTCAAAAATGGCATCTATCGTACAATCAGATACCAGAGTAATGGTTATGGTGGCTTCATCATTATTTAAATCACCACAGGTTCCAGCCCAGCCCTTGAACTCATAATGCTGATTGGCAGTGGCAGTAATCTCCACATCTTCCCCATGGTTGACAGTTAGCGATGGGGCAATAGTTATTTCCCCGTTCTCGTTTTCTCCTATGGTAATGGTACGAGGGGCCTTTGCAAATACTGCTTCTAGGCTGCAATTCCCTTCAACAGTAAAGGTTACTTTGGGTATGGAAAGATCTTGAAGGGTAGGACAATCAGTACCTTCTTTGATTGTCCAATTACCGAATTGATAGCCCTCATCGGGTTCTGCAGTAAAAGAGGCTATCTGTCCTTGTTCTCTTAGTAACTCACTTTCGCTTATACTACCCCCGCCCTTTGAGTTGGCTCTAATGGTGTAGATTATCTTTTCAAACTCAGCTCGAATCTGACAATTCTTGGAAGCGGAAATGGTGATTTCTGAATTATCTGGGCTAAAACTACCACAGTCGCCTGTCCACTCCTTGAATTGATAGTTTTTTTGGGCGGTGGCAATAATTGTCACTGACTGACCAGCATCAATACTTTGACTATCAGTTATTGAACCACCTACTCCGGCTGATGTGGCAATGGTAAATTTTGCAGCTGGCGCAGTAGGCTTTGTTAGATCACCTCCTTGGTCATTACATGAAAATAAAATGAGAAATGATGTACTGAAAATAAATGACGTGTTTCGATTAGTAAGAGATATCATTTAAGAAATAGTCTTTAAAAACTCTTGTGGATTGGATTAAAAAATCTATCAATAATCGTTTAGTATACTAAATTCTAACGACTTTATCGCTAATTTGATTGAAATACCTACCCAAAATTAATCCTTTCTCCAACATTTCGATAAGAGTAAGATAATTAACGGGGTTGGGGACTAACAAACCGAATAAGTCAAATTTGTCTTGTTGTGGTTTTGATAGAATTATAAAATACTATGTAAACGTTCCATATCTAAAATAAACCTTTGTTAAAAGTTTTGGGTCGATTGAGCCTCGGGTGATTCTTTGGCTTTTTAATTAAACAGATCTTGTAGATTTTTATTAGTGCCTGGAACAACCCGAGGATAAACCAGGTCAGATGTTCTTTGTGAACAATCATTAAACCAAGCAAACATGCCTACCAAGCACTAAATTTTAATCTAAGTATTCTCAGTAATCGGAGTGGAATTCAGTTGGGAGCTTTTGCCAAACTATCACTAATCTGTGAAGCTAATAGACCTACATTTAGTTTGGAGCGGAGTTAAAAAGAAAGGGAATTATATGCTTTTGTAACCATTGATTATAGTAACTTGAAGCAACTCTTGGTAGATTGGCTCCATAAATTTTCACAACTGAATTCCTTGTTTTACATCAAATTTCATCCCAACAAGTAAAGGTCCTACAACTTTTGCTTTTTTAGCCCGTTTTTTTTTAGATTTAAATGATTCCAATCACTTCCCATCTCATCAATAAAATAGGGAGTATCTGTAAGGACAAGATGAGTGCTACCATCTTCTAATTTCTTTAATCCTTCTCTGCAATCTATCGGTTGAACCCATCTATAACTCATATTTCAACACGTTTAACGTACTACTTTAATTTTAAATTGCTAATAGTTGAAACGACATTAAAATACTCGACAGATAATTTGCACTGACTGACAAATAAAAAAACGACTTAATAAATAATTCCCTAACAAAAAGATTACTTTTGAACACATCAAAAATACATTCACGTGAAATTTTATAATCATATCATCAATACCTTGAAAGGTGTAGGAAAGTATCTATCCGATGGAAAACTGTTAAAAAACCTTATTGTTGAAGATGCATTGAAGTTAGATTCAGAACTTATCTCCTTATTACACAATGACCCGGTTATAAGAGAAAAGTTCTTCGAAAAAATTGGGGGGGGGTATTTTGGTGTTCGACAAGATCAAATTCCAAAAATTTGTCACTAACAAAGAATTCTTAGCTGACAGCTACACAGCCTTTAATAATAAAATTGGTTTAACAGCCAATGGTCAATACCTAACCAAATCGAATGAAGTTGTTTTAGACTTTCCATATAAGGATTGTGTGCTTCAAGGGGGGCAAACAAAAGAAAAAAAACAAGAAAGACAAGAGGTATTTTGGAACCAAACTCTTGCTCCAGATGAGATAGACCGACTGGAAGAACCTAAAGTTTTCACTAATTGGAAACGGTATGATAAAGACGGAGAACATAAAGTTAAAAAAGTTTCCTTTGATGATCATTTAATCATCAAGGGAAATAATCTCATCGCTTTGCATTCAATTAAGAAGGTTTATGGGGGTAAAATTAAATTAATTTATATCGATCCGCCTTACAATACACGTAGTAAAGCAGATACATTTTTATATAATAATACTTTCAAACGTTCCACCTGGCTGACATTCATGAAAAACAGATTGGAAGTGTCTAAAGAATTACTTAGAGATGATGGAGTGATTTGTATAGCAATTGATGACCACGAATACGCTCATTTAAAAATTCTTTGTGATGAGATTTTTGACAAAGAAAATTACATTGGAACGACAGTTATTAGACATCATGCAGGTGGCAGATCAGATGCTAAGTTTTTTTCTACGGTACATGAATACTGTTTGTTTTATGCCAAAAGGATTGAATCGGCAAAAATGTATAATTTGGATCTAACAGATAAACAGATTAAAGCGTTTAATGAAAAGGATGTAAATGGCAGATATAAGTGGCGACCTTTCATACCTGGCGGGTCAAAAACGCTCAAATCGCACCAAAAAGCAGAATACTCAATATACTATTCAAAATCAAAAAAGAGCATAATTGCAGTTGGCGGTGAAAGAACAAACGATATTAGTTTTCCATACAAGCCCAGACATATATTGACATTAGGGAAAGAGGATACTATTGTTGAAAACAATCCGGAGGATTTTTCAAAGATTCATAATCATGATATTGTAGAGATACTGCCGACTGACAGAAATGGGAACAGATCTGTATGGGGCTGGTCAGACAAAAAGAAGTTTTTTGAATATGTCCAAAATGGAGATTTTGATGTGAGACAAAAAAAAGATGGCAAATACATCGTAAAGTATAGGGATAGAATAAAAAAAGGTTTTAAGCCGCAAACTATTTGGTATGATGGAAGATATGATGCGGGTTCAAATGGGACTAAACCTTTAAAAAAAGAATTTAATGGCGAGAAAGTATTTAGCTACCCTAAATCAATTTATACTGTTATGGATACCATTAAGATCTTCAGTAAACCAGATTCAAATGATATAATACTGGATTTTTTTGCTGGTAGTGGAACAACGGGTTATGCGGTATTGGAACTAGATAAAGAAGAAAATGGAAACCGAAAATTCATTTTATGTGAACAAATGGACTACATCGATACATTAACTTCAAAACGGATCCAACAATTAATAGGAAAGAATCAAAGTGGTTCTTTTATTTATTGTGAACTTGCAGAACACACTAAAATCTACCAAAGGAAAATTTTTGACGCCGATGATTCAACGGCAAATGCCCTATGGGACGAATTGAGAAATAGCGTTCATGTTTCCTATAGAATTGACTTCCAAAAAGTATCTACTGAAGAATTCCAAGAACTGATATTGGATGAAAAAAAAGGAGTTCTCACTGGTTTATTAGATAAAAACATGTTATACATTCCATATTCAGAAAGAAATAACTGTGATTATGAAATTAAAGAAATAGATAAAAAATTAACTGAGCAATTTTACAATCAATGAACGATATATTATTAGCCGATAAAATAACCAATGTTTTTGAAGCTGACCCAGGAGTCAAAAAAGGAGTCCCCGTATATATTAGAGAAAATCTAAATGGTAAATTTAAATTAAGACCTTATCAGATAGAAGCGTTTGAACGATTTGATTGTTACATGAATAGATTCCCCAATAAAGATAAACCTGTTCATCTTCTTTATCATATGGCTACCGGCAGCGGGAAAACCATCATCATGGCAGGTCTCATTTTAGACCTCTATAAAAAAGGATATAGAAATTTTATTTTTTTTGTTCACCTCAATAGCATCATCAAAAAGACAAAAGACAATTTTCTAAACCCCGCATCATCAAAATATCTCTTTGCCGATACCATCGCTATAGAAGGACAAAACATACAAATAAAAGAAGTAGATAACTTCGAAGCGGCAAATGACGAAAATATACATATCGTTTTTACTACGATACAAGGGCTGCATGAGAAACTGAATACACCTAAAGAAAATAGCCTCACCTTTGTAGATTTCGAGGATAAAAAAACAGTCCTGATATCAGACGAGGCACACCACATCAATAATGAAACCAAAAAAAGAAAAACCAAAAAAGAAGAAGAAGATACCAATAGCTGGGAAAAAACAGTAAATAAAATTTTCAACTCTAACCCCAATAATTATTTACTGGATTTCACAGCAACAATGGATTTGAAAAATGCAGAAATAAACGAAAAATATAAAGAGAAAATCATTTTCGATTACCCGTTAATTAAATTTAGAACAGATAGATACTCCAAAGAAATTCAAATACTAAAATCCAATACAGAGCCTTTCGATAGAGTACTGATGGCCGTCATATCAAGCCAATACCGGAAAAAAGTATTTGCCCATAACGGACTAGAAATAAAACCTGTAATTCTATTCAAATCGTACAAGATAGATGAAAGCGAATACTTCCATGAGAAATTCATTGCAGAAATGAAAAAACTGACTGCAAGTAAATTGAAAAGAATAAAAGATATGGCCGCTGGGAGTGAACTTGATGTGGTGGAAAAAGCGTTCAACTATTTCGACAAAAAAGGAATAACCCTTGAAAATTTAGTCATAGAACTCAAAGATGATTTCTTGGAAGATAAATGCATCTCCGTAAACAGTGAGAATGATAGTGAACAAAAACAAATCATCATCAATACTCTTGAAAATCAAAGCAATCCATACCGAGCTGTCTTTGCTGTCAATCAACTAAATGAGGGGTGGGATGTTTTGAACCTCTTCGATATAGTAAGGATGTATGACAAGCAAGGCACCGGTGGCAGCAACAAAGGAAAAATCAGTAAATCAACGATGTCAGAAGCACAACTAATAGGAAGAGGAGCAAGATACTGCCCCTTTCTCATCTCCGAGCAATACGACAAGGAATATGCCTATAAAAGGAAATACGATGATGATATAGAGAATGAACTTCGCATATGCGAAGAACTTTATTATCATTCCAAAAACAATTCTCAATACATCTCCGAACTGCGTAAAGCATTATCCGAAACCGGTGCAATAGACATCAAAAGAACGACCAGAAAATTGAAACTAAAACCGAAATTTAAAAAAACATATTTTTATAAAAATGGAAGAATTTATTTGAATAAACGAGAAGAACATAACCGAAAAGAGATAGATGAAATAGACGCATCCATAAGAGAAGAAGTATATAAAAAGAGCCTATATACCCCTGATGTGGCACAAGAGATACTGATAAAAGATGAAAAGACAAAAAAAACTGATGCCCCAAAAAACGATAAAATTAAAATCAAGAAAAAACAAATTTCTGAAATTTATAAATTGGGTGCCATTGACCAGATAATAACCCGAAAAGCCATCAATCAATTATATAAATTTTATCGTTTCGATAATTTGCAGAAATTCTTTCCAAACCTGAAATCCATTTCTCAATTCATCGAGGATCCAAGATATTTAAAAGATATAACAATTGAATTATGGGGCAATGAAGAACAAGTCAAAAATCCCAGTAATGAAGAATTGCTATCAGTCGTGAAATCCACTTTAGATGATATTTCTCTGTTGATTGACAAAAATTTCAAACCATTCAAAGGGACCAAAGAATTTCTTGCCAAAGATATTCCTGCGGTTTTTGAAGATAAAACTATTTCTACGGAAAATAAAGCACAATCAGACGAAGATGATGAAAAGCACGTAGATATCGATGAAGAAGATTGGTATGCGTTCAATGAGAACTACGGTACAGACCAAGAGAAATTTTTAGTTAAATACATCAGCCGGCAAAAAAGTAAAATCAAAGAACAATACGATGATTTCTATCTCATCAGAAACGAAAGACATTTCGGTATTTACTCCTTTGACGGTGGAAATCGTTTCGAACCGGATTTCGTTCTGTTTTTAATTCCCAAAAATCCGCACTCGCTGAGCGAGAACAATAAGACACTGAGCCAGAACAATAACAATAACTCACTCAACGAAAATAAGAAAATCCAGACGTATCAACTGTTCATCGAACCCAAAGGCGAGCATCTCATTTCATCATATAATAGCCGATGGAAGAATGAATTTCTAAAACAAATCGAAAATGAACATGAAATAAAAAGCATTTTTGAAGATGAACGATATCGATTGCTTGGGTTGCCTTTATTCAATGAAAAAGAGCACTACCGTGATTTCGATAAAAAATTCGATGATATTTTATGCTATTAGATAAATAAAGTCACATGTTGCGAATAATGGTGATATTTTCGTTAAACTAATACCTTTTTTATGTGATTTTCCTGCTATAGTTCATTTTATTTTAGTCCACAAATGCAAGATAAAACAAAGAGAAAAACACCATGTCAATGGTTACAAAAGCATATAATTCCCAAAAGAAAGCCCTATACCTAGTTCAAACCGGAGCAACAAGAGATATACTTTCAAAACCTTAGCACAACCCTTAATCACATTTTATCTTTCACTAAAGTCAAAAACCTTTCTGAATCAGGAATATGCCTACAATGAATAAAAAAGCAAAGAGATAACAAAAGATAACTTGGCTTTGCCGAGTGAGGTTAGTATTGTAGATGTATATGCCATATATCTGAACTTCCCCCCTATTTTGAATTTCACATTCAAAAATTCGCATCATTTTGGAAGATTTTCAGACATGATATTTTGCTGTCCGGATTCGATTTACCGAGTAGTAAATCTTAACTTTCAACCCTTAGGACTAGATGCTTGGATTTTAATTCCCAGCAGATCAAAAGCCCGCTTTCTGGTTCCCTCTAGACCATGAAGGATGACTACCTCAGGGATTGAGTCTCTGTTGATATTGGGTTTTCCAATAATGCGAATTACCCCAGTCAGTTCGTTCATCAAGCTGGCAAAACTCATGACCTTGTCGCCATCTTTGTTGCGCTTACGCCTGACCTTGGTTTTGGTCTGGGCTGAACTTGAAGCAGATGCTACTACATCCTTGCGCTGGGCTTGTTTTCCTTCCAAATCATCTTCACTAAACAAAATCGGTGCCAGCTCTTTACGCAAATGATATTCCACATAGTAGGCCAGCATACACAAAAACACATGTGCTTGCACCCGCTTCTTGCGCCGATGATGAATCGGTCGAATCTTCAAAGAAATGTTTTTCATGGTCCGAAAGGCCGATTCCACCGCAGAAAGACGCTTGTAGTCAAGGACGATAGCTTCGTTGGACGGAGGAACTTCTTTTAGACTCGTCCGAATGGCATAGA
>MPMN01000062.1 GCA_002238525.1 Flavobacteriaceae bacterium bin25 | reverse complement strand
GGGGAAATAAGCATTACCCCATCTGAGACTGTTGACCATGGTGATGAGGTAGTGGTTACTGCTACAGCCGATGAGCATTATGCCTTCAAGGGTTGGTCTGGAAGCTGTGGTGAGTTTAGTGCTGATGTATTGAGCCTAACAATTACTCTGGTATCGGATTGTACGATAGAGGCGATTTTTGAGAAGGTTAGCTATACCATCACGGCCACCTCTACTGATGGGGGAAGCGTGGTCCGAGACGGACAGCCGGTTGATGAGGAATTATCTATAGTCTATGGAGAGACATCTACTTTGACAGCAACCCCTGACAAGGGTTATCAGTTTAGTGAATGGAGAAGCGAAAATTGTCCTACTCTTGAGGATGCTACAGATGTTGAAGCGGAGTTTGTGGTTGAAGGAGATTGTCAATTAGAGGCGGTGTTTGAAAAAGCTCCTCGTGTGATATCCGCAGCAGAAAACGAAAATGGACAGATAACCATTAGTCCATCAGAGGGTGTAGTTTATGGTGATGAGGTGGAGGTTACCGCCACCGCTGATGAACATTATGCCTTCAAGGGTTGGTCTGGAGATTGTGGTGATTTAAACGATGACGAATCAAGTCTATCGATTACTGTATTGGAAGATTGTACGATAGAAGCGGTATTTGAAAGGGTATCTTATACCATCACAGCAACATCTTCTGAGGGTGGAAGTGTTAGCGATGGGGATTTAGAGACGGGTATTAGCATCGTCTATGGAGAGACCATCTCTTTGACAGCAACGCCTGATGAGGGTTATGTATTTGAGCGATGGGAGACAATAGAAGATACTGACTGTCCAGTCATAGCGGATGCTTCTGATCGTGAATTAGAATTCTCAATTGAGGGTAATTGTAGTTTGGAAGCGGTCTTTACCAAGTCTCCTCACACAATTACGATAGAAGAAAACGAGAATGGACAGATAATGATTACTCCATCGGAGAATCTTGTTTATGGGGATGAGGTGGAGGTTACAGCCACAGCCAATGAGCATTATGCATTCCAAGAATGGGTGTTAACTTGTGGTGAAGAGGATTCTCCGGACATTGATGTAGAGGAGAGTACTATTTCTTTCATAGTGACTAGAGATTGTGTAATCAAGGCGGAGTTTACCGAGGTATTATACCGCATTACTGCTGAAGGTGGTACTGGGGGTAGTGTGGATAGTGCTGAAGAGGAAAGAGCTTTTGGTCAGGAAGTTCGCATTACTGCTGAGCCGGATGATGGTTATGAATTTGATCGGTGGCGTGTATCGGGTGCTGGTTGTCCTGATGATATTGTTTTGACCAATGAACAAGTGCGTTTTGACGTAGGTGGTAATTGTTCATTAGAGGCTTTGTTTAGTTTGGTAGAATCATCTGGAGGTGGAGATAATCAGGACGATGATCCTACAACGGGACAGGATCCGACAGAGAATCAACCTACCGATACGCAGCCTACTGGTACACAACCTACCGATACGCAGCCTACTGGTACACAACCTACCAATACCCAGCCCACTACTACTCCAACTACAGGGAGGACAACGACGCAAACACAGACAAGTAAACTCATATTGGACGTTGATGGTGTTACGGTGAAATTCATTGGTGATTGTCCAACGAATATTGGTCAGATGCTCGAACTTGACGGAGAACAATATTTAATTGCCGACGGGGAATTATCGAAAGAGAAGATACAGGATCCCCAATACGATCTTAGCAAAATCTGCACCACTTGTATTGATGATATGAGTAGCATGTTCTTCGAAAAAACTAATTTCAATCAAGATATCAGTTCTTGGGACACAAGCAATGTGACTGATATGTATAGGATGTTTTGGGGAGCTACTTCCTTCGATCAAGACATCAGCAATTGGGATACAAGCAGCGTGACTGATATGTATGGGATGTTTTACAAAGCAACTAATTTCAATCAAAACATCGGTTCCTGGGATGTTCGTAAAGTGACTCGTATGAGTGCTATGTTTCAACGGGCTACCTCCTTCAATCAACCCATCGGTTCCTGGAAAACAGGTAATGTGACTCGTATGAATTCGATGTTTTCAGGTGCTACTTCTTTCAATCAAAACGTCAGTTCCTGGGATGTTCGTAAGGTGGAGACTATGGGATTTATGTTTTCAGGTGCCACATCCTTCAATCAACCCATCGGTTCCTGGAAAACAGGTAATGTGCAAGAGATGAGTGCGATGTTTAAGGGAGCTACCTCTTTCAATCAACCCATCGGTTCCTGGGATGTCAGTAATGTGACTGAAATGCATGACATGTTTCGAGGGGCTACCTCCTTCAATCAACCCATCGGTTCCTGGAAAACAGGTAATGTGACTGAAATGTTTAACATGTTTTGGGAAGCTACCTCCTTCAATCAACCCATCGGTTCCTGGGATGTCAGTAAGGTGACTGCTACGGCGCAGATGTTTATGGATGCCAGAGCCTTCAATCAAGACATCGGTTCCTGGGATGTCAGTAATGTGACTAATATGTATAACATGTTTGTAGATGCTAGGGCTTTCGAAGGGACAAATATTGGTTCCTGGGATGTCAGTAATGTGGAGACTATGTACAGGATGTTTCTTAGGGCCCAACGGTTCAATGAAGACATCAGTTCCTGGGATGTCAGCAAGGTGACTAATATGAGCAATATGTTTTTCGCTGCCAATATCTTCAATCAACCCATCGGTTCCTGGGATGTCAGTAAGGTGGAAAATATGCAATTGATGTTTGGTAGTGTTGGCAATCTTTTCAGTCAAAACATCAGTTCATGGGATGTAAATAAAGTTACTAATTGCTCGAAATTTTCAAAAATTACGAGTGGTTCTATTAGCCGTTGGCTGATTAGTAAAAGGCCAAATTTTACAGCTTGTGATTCTGGATATGTGTATTTAGCTGACATACCTGCTGAAGCACCTGGTTCTCTTTCCTTAAATGCTAACGGAGTTACGATAGAAGCATCTTCAGATACGGTGGTAGGGGGATTGTACTTATTCAATAATGAAATCTATCAGGTAGTTGATAGGGATTTATTATTGAAAAGGGTTAGAAATGGTATGTACGCGCCAAAACTCTGTACCACCAAGGTAACCAACATGTCGGAGATGTTTTACAATGTAGAAACTTTCAATGAAAACATCAGGTCTTGGGATGTTAGCAATGTAACCAACATGAAAGAAATGTTTTTAAATACAACAAACTTCAATATAGATATTTCAAAGTGGAATGTCAGTAATGTAACCAACATGGAGGCGATGTTGGCCGGCGCTTCATCTTTTGATCAGGATATATCTAGTTGGGTTGTAAGTAGTGTAACCAGCATGGCACATATGTTTTCTGGCGCTTCATCTTTTGATCAGGATATATCCGGTTGGGATGTTAGTAATGTACCGAGCATGATGAACATGTTTAAGAATGCTAAAGAATTTAATCAGGATATATCCGGTTGGGATGTTAGTAATGTGGAGCTAATGACTTCTATGTTTGAAAAGGCCGCAAAATTTAATCAGGATATATCTGGTTGGGATGTTAGTAATGTGACATTTTGCCAGGATTTTTCTAAAGGTACTCCTAGTGGATTTACTACAGCAAGACAACCCAACTTTCAAAATTGTAGTCAAAATTGATGAGTCTAATACCGGTTACATATTACTAACTACTCAAAAAGGTTTTGGTATATAGTACCCTTTAAACACTACATTTACTCAACAAGTTTATATGTTTACTCTATGGCTAAATAGCTTAGGCATTAAATTTTCTATGAGTAATTTTATTGTTTAAACGGTATAAGTCCATACCTTGTAATAGATTTTATGAAATCAGCATAGAGTTGAGTAATCATTTGCGCTATTTTAATTTGTAGGACTTCAACATCTTCAATGAATTTCATAGCCACTCTTTCCTTCATCCATTGCCATACCTTTTCAGCAGGATTAAGCTCTGGGGTATAAGGAGGAATTCTGATGAGCTTGATGTTTTCTGGAATGGTAATATTCTTACAAGCATGAAAGCCTGCATTGGCAAACATTTAATTATTTTACTTAGATGGAACGCCTTGCGCTACACGGTTGTTTATAATCATGATTTTAAGTTCTTTCAGGTTTTGTTCGCTCAATTCCGTTAGAAAACCATTGAAAATGTCATTAGAAACTAATGATGTTAACCAATAGAAGATATTTCCTGTGATAGATGAAAAACGCCTCCATAACCAAAGCCATTGGTTATATAAATCTTCCTCTTTTCTGATACAGTAAAGGCTGTATTTATTTGTTGAGAATACAACAATTATTTAGAGGTTATTTTCTGATATTCTTTGGCTATTCTATCAGCCGTGATGTGCATTTGGTTAGAAGATAAGGCTACCTTTTTTTCAAAAGTGACATCTGACATAGAATTTAACGGAATAAGATGTACGTGAACATGGGGCACTTCTAAGCCGATAATACTTAGCCCAACTCGATTACAAGGAATAACTTTTTGGATGGCCTGTCCAACTCGGAAGGAAAATTCCATCAGTTTCAGGTACTGATTGGGTCGAAGATCTAAAAAGCGGTCAATTTCAGTTTTGGTAACACAAAGAGTATGACCTTCTGTGTTTGGGTTGATGTCTAAAAATGCAAAACAATGGTCATCTTCTGCCACTTTGTAGCTGGGGACCTCACCGGAAATTATCTTACTAAAAATAGAACTCATCAACGAGTGATTTCTAATATTTTGAATTGTATTTTACCCCGAGGGACGTTAATTTCAACAATATCCCCTTTTTTATTTCCCAATAGTCCTTTTCCAATTGGAGAGTCCACCGAAATTTTACTTTCTCCCAAATTTGCTTCACTTTGTGCCACGAGTTTGTAGGTAGTAACAGAGCCATTACCAAGATGCTGGATTTTTACTTTTGAGTGAATCAATGCCTTTGAATTATCTAGTTCTGATTCATCGATTATTTTAGCATGAACAAGCGTCTGTTCAAGAGAAACAATTTGTCCTTCGAGAATCCTTTGGGCTTCTTTTGCTGCATCGTATTCTGCATTTTCACTCAAATCTCCCTTATCTCTAGCATCTCCTATCGCCTTTGAGATTTTTGGTCTTTCAACTGTTTTGAGATGGTTTAATTTTTCTCTCAATTTATTCAAGCCATCTTGGGTATAGTATGATATTTTGCTCATTGTAAAAAAAAAATTTGGAAATCTTGATAAGTCTAATAAACCGATAAAGGAAGATGTCTTTATATCAATTGTAGTACGAACTCATCTTATAGTCTAATCACACAAATTTAATGTTTTCTGAGGTGTTGAATACACTAACTGAGTCTACAAATATTAGGATGTCTATGTAAGGAGGGAATATCATTAAATAATTGCACTAATTTAGCAAAAATTGACGATTTTGGATTTTCTTGAATGACGTACCGTCGGTTAATCGAATCGTCAGCTAAAGCAAAGGATATTAGTGGATTTGGTTTTTCGGTCTTTTATCCCTATGCTAATGAGAATTATTGTTAACCAGATTTAATATATTAACTTTCCGGCAAGTTTACCCAATTGAATAAGACCATATACATTGTACAGAGATTGACATTACAGAGAGTATTGTTAAGTGGCTTAGTCTCCTTTATCATCTGTACAAAGGTTTACACTCAGTTTTTAGATGCAGAAGATTTTAATTTTAGGGTGTGGGAGCCAAAAAATGTAGAAGTAAATCTTTTCAATCAAGTCAACCTTTCTGCGGACTCATATGGGAACATAAGCGTCAATGCCGAAGTAATTAATTTCAGAACTTTTTATAAAAATGGAATTAGTTTTTCAATCAATGGTTATGCATCTCATACATTGTACAATGGACATGATATTATCTTATTAGATCATCTTAACTCACTAGCCAAAGTAATAGATCCGGTTGGTGGAGAAGCTAATGTAAGCGGTTGGTTTACATATCCTTTACTGATGGGTCAATCAACTTTAATCAAGCTAGGTACAAGGATTGGAACTCGGTGGATAGTCACCAATAAGTCGGGTAATGATACTTTCTCAGCACAACAAGTCAATCTAGGAGTGAGTATTCAGCATCGCATCAAAGAAAGTTTCCTCAATCAAGGGGTTTACATTGTAATCTACCCGCATTATTTTTACAATTTCGTAAATGATGAAAATACGCTTAAACATTTTTACCCAGAACCAAAATCTGGATATGTACGTTTTAATCTGCCAACGCCACCAAATGAATTCAATTCTGATTATTTGAAACGCTCTTTTGGTTTCCAGGTTTTCGATGTTCAAGGTTATGCTATTCAATGTAGTCTGATTGTCGGCTCTCATTTTAAAGCTCATTTTTCTTTCAATGGTTTGTCGGGAATTCCTGATAGTCTGTTGGATATTACATATGATTATATGTATCCGGGTGCAGAAGGATTCACCGAACAGAAACTTGGGCTCCGAGGTAAAACAACAGTGCTTAGAGTTGGTTTTTCTCTCGGGTTTTAGAGGTACACACGCAGCCCTAGCATCCAGTTTGCTTTGGCTTGAGGATAATATCGGACTTCCTCAATTGTAGTACTAGGACTGGTAGATTCATCGTCATAGGTGAAGAAATAACCATTGGAAACATATTCTTGATCAAATATATTGTTGATAATTAGGGATAATTCAAGTTGACGTACAATTTTATCAGGTTTGATGCCAAAGACTAAATTCAAGTCTTGGGTCAAATAGCCATCAAGCCTAGATAATTCTGAATCAATATTTCCCATATACTGAGAAGAGACAAATTTGGTCAAAAAATTCAGGCTGAAATCTTTAGAAATTGCATACTGAACAATATTTGATGCAATCAAATTGGGCGAATAAGAAAGATTGGTGTTTCCAAGATTGGTTAGTTTTCCATCGCGCTGGAAGAAGTAGTCAATATTTTTGTTGTTGCTAAAGGTTAACGAAGGAGACCATAATAGGTTTTCGGTCAAAGAAATTTTGCTTTCTAGTTCAATACCGATCCTTCGAGACTTACCCACATTTTCTCTAATAGGAGCACCAACTTGGTCTAATGCTCCTGTCAATACTAGTTGATCGGTGTAATCCATATAGTATAAATTAATTTGCCATTGAGACTTTTCGTTAAAAGCCCGAATTCCTAATTCATAATTGTCAAGTTTTTCAGGTATAGGGTTTCCATTTTCATAGTCTGTTCTATTTGGTTCTCGATGTGCTTTGGCATAGGAAAAGTACAGTTTGCTTGTATCACTTATATCATAAGTTAATCCAAATTTAGGGTTGAAAAATAACAGCTGATCGTCAATTTCAAGGGGGGATGGTCCGGCAACCAGTCCACTGACTTCATATTGAACTCCTCTTAATTGAAGATCAATGAAGAAAGACAATTTTTGGTTCATCCAATAGTTCATTTTTCCAAAGACACTTTGTTCGTATTTCAGGCCTCGATTTTGATAAAAACGATGGTTTGGAGCAACATCACCAATTGTTTGACCCCAAAGCAATTCTCCAAAATGATCCCCAGCATAATGGCTTAGGAGTCCACCAAAATTTAATCGAAGATGTTTTTTGTTATAATTAAGCCCTATAGTTCCAACATAATAATGGTTGTCTAGCCATTTTCGAGTTATGTTTTCGGTTGCATTGATTTTTTTTGAGCTTAGATTTATTGTTGGTATCTGTAGGTAACTAAAATCTACAGAATTAGAAAAAGCCACATTTTGACTATAATACAAATCGTGGTATTCTTGGTAGTAACCTTGACCTCGGGTATAATTGAGGGCTAAACTCAGGTTCCATGCATTTTTGAGTTTTTGATTCAAAAGAAACTGATAATGACTCTGTGTATAATCATCAACTTGGGTATCGTAGAATCCAGTTTGGTTACCAAAATTATCGTAAACTTCTCCTGCTGGATTGTAACGCCTGTCAATCAGAAGAGTCTTTTGATCTATACCATACCAAGATTGATAAGTTGTTTCGTGTCCTCCGAATATGAGCATTCGGACCAATGATTTTTGACCCTGATGTGCCAGTTGAAAAAAATATGAGGATAGATCAGAAGAAGATCTTTCGATATAGCCATCGGAAGTGATATTGGATAGCCTACCTGATAGTTCGAAATGGTCGCCAAGGAGTCCGCTAGAAAAATTTAAGGTATTTTTTATGGAATTGAAGCTGCCTATTGAGTTAGATATTTCAACAGAAGGATACAGACTAATATCTCGGGTCTCCAAGTTTAAACTTGCGCCAAAAGCTCCTGTTCCATTTGTTGAGGTACCAACACCACGTTGAAGTTGAAAGCTTTCTACAGAAGAAGCAAAGTCTGGTAAGTCTACCCAGAAGGTATTTTGAGATTCAGCATCGTTATATGGTATGCCATTAATGGTAACATTGATTCGGGAGCCATCACTACCTCGGACTCTCAGGGAGGTGTATCCTATTCCATTGCCCGCATCGCTGGTAGTGACTACTGAGGGCAGAAAGTTCAGCAAGATAGGAATATCTTGTCCGAGGTTTCTCGATTGGATTTCCTCTTTTCTGATGTTATTAAAAGCAACTGGTGTAAGTTCATTAGCTCGAATACCTTCGAGTTGGACTTCACTAAGCTGAACAATAGAAAGGGTATCGTTTGTTTGTTGGGGTCTGTTCTCTTGAGCATTCAATACTATGCTCAGCAGGACAATCAACAATAGGGGGAAATAGATTTTTATGTGCATCTCATTTGTTATGAGAGAATATAAGAGGTGATTACTCTCGTTAAAATTCCTAAACATCCCTTGGCAACATTACTCGCCCAGGTTCAATGGGTATTATCTCAGCCCGTTAGAGCACCCCTTTGAGACGTGCAAATTTAATGAAATTTAATATGTAAAGACCTCATTATATTAAACTATTGGAATCACTGTTAAAGAAGAATCTATCCATCAAAATACATTGGAACTGGTCATCTGATTATATCAGATAAGGTTTTAACAGGGTTAAATGTCGATGCAGGTATTTCTGTAAATAGGGTATTCCATTTTGACATACCTCCATTCCATAGACCTGGCCACTCTATGGCTTTAATTTTTTGACCTCCCAATGTTTTGTTTACTATCATGTATCGTTCCGAATTACTGAACTGTTCAAGATTGTATTTTTCTCCCTTTGGATCTCTTATTGCACAGGCCATCATTACTGGATTGAAGTGAGTCGATTTTGAGGTGAGACTTTGGTGAAGTTTATCATCTAGGCTGAATTCGATTGATTCAAAAATCTCCAACGAAAGCCGATTATCTAGTATATTCCAAAAAGGACCTCCGCCTGGGTTTCCGGATGCTTTTATCATAGCACATACCCTTAGAGGCCGGTCTAGATATTGATTCAAGAGATGAAATTTTTGGAGATCAGTGTAATTCCCCATTTGAAAATTCGGATCAAAATATCTTTTGATGATATCATGAGCTTTGCAAAGGGTATTTTGATTCACATTCTGTTCAAGATGATGGAGACAAGAATTAATTTCTGTTTTAATTTCTATGATGGTTCCACAGATGACTTTTAGCCAGTATAGGGTGGATTGATTTGACTGACCCAATTGGATGTTATCAATATTTTTAATCAGCACAAAATCAGCATCAATGGCGTTTAGATTTTTAATTAAGGCTCCATGCCCTGCTTTTCGAAACAGAAAATCTCCTTTAGTGTCTTTAATCCATTGATCTTTCATATTAAGAACTGGAGAATCAGTATGTGTGTCTTGAAAGGAGTAGGTTGTTAGTATGTTTTGATTGTATCTGTTGCTAAGATTGTTTTCGAACTTCCAAAACAGATCAACAAATTTCTGATCGATTGTAAAGTGCAGATCAATGTCTTTGGATGAGTTAAATAGGTCAATACTCTCCAGTATATGGGCTTCAAATGGAGTGTAGAATTTTTTATTTTGTCTGAAAAAAGGAATTAACCCTTTAGGAAGGTGACCATATCCAATTTGTTTGTTGTTGATTAGTAAATCAAAAAAGTGATTTAGATATTTCTGAGAAGAATAAGAAGATTCTTTGCGTATGTGTTTTGGTATGTGGTTATTGATTAATTCAAAAAAGGGGAGACGAGTTAGTTGAGTTGTTAAGTGGGCAAGCTTGGGAAATTGTTTTAGATAGGTATCAAAATCAAAGTCTGTTTTTTTTTGATTATCCAGATATGAATATATATGGGCAAACATACGACTAGCCGCACCCGAGGCTGGGACGAATTTTACCCATTTATTTTTTTGTGTTGAACATGAAAATTTTTCGATTGCATACAGTTGTTTTTCTTTTGAGAGAATTCTAATCCCCTTGTTTTCTATTGTAGCAGGACTGAAGCCCTTTAAATAGGGTACTCCACGTGCTATTTGTTGAAGATGTCGATTGGCCTGATCTACTGATTTACCAAGCTTATTGAGGTTATTAATCTGTGATTTATTAAGCATCAGGTCTTTGCATTTTTAATCATTTATAAAAGCGTAAGACTTCCCAACCAACTCAACATTGTGTTATTTATACCAGCGAATTGAATTGTCTTCATTGTTGAAATATTCATAAAGCGATTTTAATTTTAACCCAAAGTTAAGTAGGACATACAAATTGCTATAATCACAATTATTTTGTGAAAAATAGGAATTGAAATAATTGAAAATCCAAGTATAGTGGGAGTGAGTGAAAGGATTAGTCATGAGGTGAAGAGAAAGAGAACTTCTCTTGAAATAGTGCATAGTGCGTAAGTATTTTGGACTCTCGGCAGATGAATGGCAAGGGTAATATCAAGAAATATTTAGGTGAAAGAAGAACTTCAGCGATACATCTGGTTTAAATAAGTAACAACTTTTTTTATTCTCTCATCAGGAGTGCCACTTACCCTGAGATAATTTAATCCATATGATTCCAAAATTTTTTTGTGGTATTGATAAAGCATTTCGCGCTGATTTGGCATATCTCTCAAATCATCTGCCTCCCAGGGGACATCAATATCAGTCAATATATAGTTGTCGTAGTGTAATGCATTGATTAGATTCAAAATTTTCGGATCGCAAAATCCTTCAAAATATATTTCTGACCAAACTCTGGTTATTAAAATATTGGTATCGCAGAACAGGAATTTATTAGCGGTATGGATTAGCTCATTTTCTAAATTAATCTGTTGCTGAGCAATAAAGAGCAAATCTTCTCTTGAGCATTTTTCTCCAAAGTTATCCCATTTTTTCTGAAGGTACTCTCTGGCAAACTCTGGAACCCAATTGGTTGAATAATAGGTTGCTAAATCACTTGAAAGGGTCGTTTTTCCGGTAGACTCGGGACCGTAAATCACTACCTTGATGATGTCTTTATGGGATTGTTTAGTTGTTTTTTCCATGCTCTGTAGCCCAAGATAGCAATCAGCGTGAGAACCACGTACTGAAAACTTGAAATCAATAATTCTTTATGATAGTATAGTGGCACGGTAATAGTGTTTCCCACAATCCAAAACAGCCAGTGTTCTAGTTTTCTCTTTGCCATAAACCACATTCCCACAAAAAAAAGTGCAGTTGTAAAGGTATCAACATAGGCGGTCCAGTGTGTCCATTTATCAAAGACACTGTAGACTCCCCATATAAAAATTATACTCCCCAAAAAAATGAACATCCCCCATTTTGAATCATTTAATGAAGTGGTAGTGATGGGGTTTATATCGGCTCCGTTAACTTTTCTAGACCAATAAAACCAACCATAAATGCTCATGACAAAATAATAAGCATTGATGATCATATCTCCTAGTAATCCTGCCTTAGCCAATATGTAGACAAAGATGCATGTTGATACAATTCCTGTGGGGTAAACAAGGATATTGTTTCGGGCCGCAAAGAACGCACTCAACAAACCCATGATTACTGCAAGTAACTCAAGAGTAATATTAAAGGTTGAAACTTCCTTGTAGGGAGTTAGTAAGAAGTCAAAAATCTGCTCGATAATTAGATCTGTCCTTATTGAAGACTTTCATATGTATAACAACGGCGTTTTGGCTTTCAAAGATCTCTTTGATTTCTTTGGTTAGAAAGGTCATCAACTCATCGTAGGGCCCGTAAATCTGTGTTGATAATGGAGTTTCAATAACCTCGAATTTTGAATTTCTAAGCTTAAGAATAAAGTCCTTTATGGGTTGGGCATAATTATTCTGCAGAGGAGTTAAATTCAAATCAACTGAAGTTTGTAAAGCCATGGTATGATGTAAAACGCTAGTCAAAGGTATAAACAAAGAGGTTATTCAATTAGCATACTCTCAACAACTCAATTTAACTTAGACTGTCTTGAGATTTATTTGCCAGAAAAAGGAGGTCAAATGTTGCAATAGCAGGTTACTCTAAACATTTGATTCAGTAATGAAGCAAAGCCCGAGTAGAATATTATTATGAGATTTATATAATCATGGGGACTTTTAAATTTGCAAGGCTTCATTTTAATCATAAAACAAACTACACCCTGACTTCGTCGGTTTAAAATCCCAACTAATTGACTCTGATTTTGTTAAAAATCACTCGGTACGCTACAAAAAGGTACTTTTCAGAAATAAATTGATGGAGTACAGATGGTAAAGCTAATCTGTTAAATATTTACACAGATTTTGGCACACTCCCTACACTCTCAATAGTCGCTGGACCTAATGGTGTAGGAAAAACTACCCTCACAAAATTTTTAATTTCAAAAAACTATATTGAACAGGGCACTGCCAATAATTAATACTGAAGGAATTAAAATTAGAGATGATCTCGCTGAACTAGATGCATTGAAGTCGGATATCCCTCAACGAGAGAATTGTTATTTCAAAATAAAGGTTTCGTTATTGAAACTATCCTATCAGGAAATGCAGAAAGGAGGTTGATTGATGGAGCATTAAAGATTGGTTACCTTGCTCAGCTTTATTTTTGGCAGTGTTAAATCCTCAAGATTGCATTGACAGAGTTTTTGGGATACTCCAAGAGTGCTTATCTTCTCCGATTTTACGATTCTATTGAAAGAGGCTAAAAATTTTGATGCATATTAGTTGTTACCCGGATTAACTGAAAATTTATCTACATACATATTTATTTCCCATACTCCGGGACTTTTTCCTTATGCTTGATAGATTGCTCTTTTTTGTAATTTTCTTCTAGATTTTCTTCACACTCTATTTCGATTTTTTTCAATCTATCCATAAGATCAACGATAGCGTTGTCTAATTTTTTCTTTAAAGAATGTTCTGAAGATATTTTTGGGTGTTTTAATAATTCATTTACTGGTTCTTCTATTCTACTCCATAGATTTACCATTATTTTATTTCCTTTTTGATCTTTAATAAATTTAGGATTCCAGTTTGCGAGATATTCCCTTATTTTTTCTGACAAGAATTCAACTTCAAATCCTATTTCATAGATATCCCTGATCGGTGTATTTATCTTTCCGTAGGATTGTTCAGTTAATTCCTCATGGGTAATAGGCTTTAAAATGCATGATTCTTTTGTTTTATTAGATGGTCCATTCATGTCTTAATTTATTTTTTTAATACTTAGTATTTAGATTGCTTCTCAAGATATTGCTTTTTGATTCCTTTATCTATTTCTTTTGTTGGCATTTTACTCGTTTTTTTTATTATGCCATGAGTGAAAACAATAAAACCCTTGTTTATAAAACCCAATAATCTGTATTTTTTTTTATTATAAGATGTTCTTAGTTCATAGACATCTTTTGTTAATTTTTTGAAAAGAGCAGGGTTACTTATTTCGCTTTTAATTATCTTGTTGGCATTATATCTTATTTTTTTGTTTGACTTGCGTTCTATTTTACCTAGAATCAACCCATTAATGCAACTTTAGGATAGGATTTTAAATTGTAAATCAAAGATAAATAAGTTGTCTGATATTGGTGTTGTTTTTTTGATTTTTTAATTACAATGTTCGTACCCATTGTGTTGTTTTTGGATGGTTATAGAGTCTGGACATAGAGTGTCTTCATTGTTATTTGTACTCTTATTTTTTAACAAGAGGGTTAATAGTGTTGTGATTACTTTGGTTTTTAGTTATGGTTGTTTATGGGTTCAGCGAGGAAACTCCCCCCATTTTCGGGGATGGGGGTTCGTTTCCCCCTTCCCCATAAACCACCTAGCTTTTTGTTCACTGATATAGGAACAGGTGTTTTGTCTTCCTCATGGTTGGTTATATCTTTTGATCTCTAAGGAGTGTTTTTTCTGGGGATGTGTTGTTGTTTTATTGATGGTATGTTCTTCATATGTCCATCAAGCTGAGTTACTGATTTGGGTTCAAACTGAGCATGTAGTCTTTAACTGGTATGCTAAAGTCTGCAAAAGAAGAATCCATAAGGAACGATATAGATGGGGTTATCCCCTGTTAAGTGTTTAGGGGAGTTTCTCTATAGATGCATGATATTTTCTTCAGTTTATTGGATGTGTTCATCTTCTAAACACTATATAAACAGATAGTTTATTGGATATACATGGCGATTGATCCCTCTGGGGTATGATAGGCAGGGGTTATTCCATTGGTAATGGTTTAGAACCTCTTTGTCTTTCGAGATAGGATGTTTTCCCAAGTCGGGATGACGAGACTTCTGTTGCTCATTCTGGAATCTTCTACCGATGCCATCTGCCCATTTGCTCATCTGGGTAATGAATGTGCGTAATAGCTACAAGGGTATCCCTTTATTTATGTTTTGATTTTTTTCTTAAGGCTTCAAGTCATATGTCTGTTCTATGACCTGATTAGGGGAAAGAAAACCATACCTTTTTCTAGGTCTATGGTTCAATTGATCTGCCACATACTGAATATAGGTATCTGTTAAGGTTGAAAAGTCCGTTTTTTTTGGAATGTATTGTCTTATCAGTCTATTGATGTGTTCATTGCTTCCCCTCTCCCAGCTATGGTAGGGGGTTGCAAAGAAAAAATCTATATTTAGGGCATCAGCGATTAATTGAAAAGCAGAAAATTCTTTACCATTATCGGCCGTGATGGTGTGTAGGCGATCCTTATAAGGCATCAATAATTCTATGGTCGCCCGGGCTAATTGAACGGCATTTTTCCTTTCTAGCTTCTTCATATTTACTTGTCCTGTAGCCCTATCATTAATGGTGACAATAGCTCCTTTATTGCCTTTGCCTACGATGGTATCTATTTCTAAATCCCCGACTCTTTCCCGCTTTTCAACCATCAAAGGGCGTTCTTCTATACCTCTCCTATTGGGAATAGTCCATCTTTTGTCTTTGGCAACACCACGCTTTCGGTATTTCTTCCCGCCAGAGGGTAGGTATCTATAAAGCCTACCTCCTGACTTCTTGTCTTCCTGGGTATATCAGTAGATGCTTTCATAAGAAACCATAGGAATGCCATTGAGCTTAGCCGTTCCAGAAATTTGTTCCGGTGAAAACTTGGCTTTGAGTTGATGCTCAATAAGAATCTTCATTTCCTCAGTAAAAGAAACCTTCTTGGGCTTTTCCTTTTGCCGGTTGAGGTATTTCTTAT
>MPMN01000061.1 GCA_002238525.1 Flavobacteriaceae bacterium bin25 | reverse complement strand
CAAAAACGTGAAGCAAAAATCGGGGTTGAATAGAGTGATTTTAAAAACGGCATGGCATAAAATTGATCCCTGTCACAGGGTTTGAAATTTATCTAGGACAAAAAATGCTGGTCATTAAAATTCCTCCACATTATACCTCACAAGAGTGTAGTCGATGTGGGACTATAGACAAAAAGAATCGAACAACACAATCGGAATTTACATGTTTAAGCTGTGGATTTTCTATGAATGCGGATATCAATGCTGCCAATAAGATCAGGGACATCGGAGCGTGTTCCTTCTTCCAAAACCCTCTGAGAGGGAACAACTTTGGGAGTAAAGAGTGTTCCTTGTCGAATCGGGCAATGGTACACCGAACCTTTAAAATACCTTGGATCATGCATGGTCGTAAAGGGAAAAAGGGGGTAAGTCAACATGAGTAGATGTTCATCTACATATAGCTTTCGTTTTAAACGAATTCTAATCCACAACAAAGTGATTAGAGCCATTACTTTCACTTCGGTTTGACTACTTATTATCACATTGGTGTCTGTATATCAGTTAGATAGATGATACACTTTGTTTACTTTTTGATAAAGTTTCCGTTTCTTCAATTCTATATTTCTATTTTCTACATCCATGTAATACCGTTTAAACAATAAAATTACTCATAGAAAATTTAATGCCTAAGCTATTTATCCGTAGAGTAAACATATAAACTTATTGAGTAAGTATAGTGACTAAATGGTATAATACCCATCCGGTACAGGACCACGCTATTTTATACACTCTTTGATTAAACTCGGAACAAATTCCTTTTTCGCCCATTCAAAAGCATCTGCTTGATTGTATTCAACATCAGTTTTTAAAAAACGATAGGTGTCTCTTAGAAAAAAATCTGATTCTTCCTTTTTCTTTAGATTTGTTATAAATTCTTTTTCAGTAGGGATGGCAGTTATTGTTTTACCATCTTTTTTTTCTCTCATATGTCGAATAAAACATTGTGCTATTTTCTCTATATCGAAATCTGGATGCGATTGAGAAACGTATAAATCATATAAATCCCTCCCTTTATTCCTCTGATATAGAGCACGTGTTTTTTGAGATAGTATTTCATTGATGTTGTAAGTGTTCACCATGATATCAGAAGAAAAACAAACATTATTGATTCGGAGAGGTTTCTGCGTATACCCCAAAATGCTGAAATCTTCTCTTGGGCTAATTTCAATTTTTAAGTTTCCTGATTCCTCAGTTATTTCGGATTGATATAAAGCAGAAATCTCATAATTATTTTTTTTCTTTCTGATTTTTTTATTGAAATTCTTTTTTTTGAAAAGCTGATTAATTGCTTTCAAAGTGAATTTGAGTTTTTTATTGTCTTTATGTTCTAAGTCGATATCTTCAGAAAACCTCAAACTTTCTTCCAAATGTATTTTATGTAAAGCAGTACCGCCTTTAAACACCAAATGTTTTAGAAAGTATGTATCTTAAAAATAGTATTCAAAAAAAACTCTATATACAAATCTTTTTCTGCTTGTTCATCTTCTTGAAATTTTTCTTTCTCCCCCCATTGTATGATTTGTTCTTTTTTAATGAGCATGGAATTCAACTAAATTGTCTAATAAGTAATCAGGGAAATCCAAATCATTATCCAAAACGAAAGTGATTTCTATGTTCCATTTTTTAGCAAGGATTTTTATTTTATCGTTTCTTTCCTTATCGATAAATTCTGTGGGGTCATCACCTGGGTTTATATCTGACAGCCGTATTTTTTTTAATCCTATTCTTTTGAAGTGATTTTCAATAGGTTCAATCAAAGTTCTTTCTCCGGATAGCAGTTCCAACAAAAATCCAAATCTTTGCAACACTTCATTATTGGGATACCAACTGAGTAATTCACAGATATCTTCCGGATGTATTTTTTCGGCTAACTCTTGAATATTATGTAAAACATTACCCATATGTCCCCAATGTGCATTTTCATAAATTAAATCTACTGCGGTTAAACTAGGACTGGAAAAATAAAATTCTTTTTTTTCTTTAACGAATTCTTTTCGCCAGATGTTTTTTCGATTTGTTTTGTACACATGATGAGATTTGATTTTAATTTCAGGAAAAGGAAATTCAAGTTCATACTGACAATGAGTTGCTTTTGGAGGTTTGGTTTTATCGGGTATTGGCACTTCACGTTCCGGTGGAAAGTATTGATTCACCATTATATCTGTTCGATAATACCCTTTGTGTAGAGGAATTGTATTACCATCTATCTGGCATAAACGTTTTAACTGGTCATTAAATTCTTCTTTTTTATAAAATTTGGAAAAGGGGTAGTTGAGTTCATCTACAGTTAAGAAATCAACGAACACAGCATGATGGCTAGCCCCATGCATGGCTGATGCCCTTAGCATACTGACATAGTAATTTCCGTTTTTATCTAAGAAACGTCCTAAATCTTCAATATAATTATACATCCTTGCTTTTACTCTTTTTCTTTCGTTTTCCGGTACAATAACACAAAAATCTTCTAAAAGAGGAACAACATACTTTTTCTCGGCATAGAAATCAATTTCTTTTTTTATATCATTGGAAGATTTGCCACACGTATTTTTTACTTCATCTAAGGTAAAAGTTAATTCGTTCCGTTCTATTTTACTTTCTATAAAATCAATGAATTTCATTTTTAAAATTTATCTGTCATTCAATACAAAAATAACAGGTTTAATATTGACTTTAATGAGCATGGAATTCAACTAAATCATCAAATACATAATCAGGAAAAACTAAATCATTATCCAAATGTACTTCTCTGCTTTGTTTTGGTATTTTTCCCACACACGAGATGCCTCATCAGCACCTAATATCAATGGTTACAAAAGCATATAATTCCCTAACTTTATACCAAAACGAAATAAAAGAAACCGAAGATGGCAATGGGTATCTCTTGTTAAAAAGAGGGTTTTATATCCAGATAAGAGGCTATACAAAACAGATTTGTCATTATAGCACCCCGGTTTTTACAGGGATGTATTGTCAAAGAAATCACCGATAGAAGTAATACATCTAGAAGGAAAAGGAAGAATAAATACAAAGAGAATAAGCGGTTTCTATATATTCAATGCGAATTAGATGCTGTTGAAAGACAAATAGGTACAATCGATATCAATGGTATCGTAGGAATAGACCGGAATACAGGTCAAGTAGCCGATAGTAAAGGTATTATTCATTATTTATCGGACACCAAAAAGGAAGAAAAGAGAAAGAAAGTTCTTCAAAGAAGGAGAGCGAAAAAACAACATGGCAGTAATAAAGCCTACAAAACGAATATCCTGATAGCCAAAAAACAGCGTAAAATAAGAAATAAAAGAAATGATTGCTTAAGAAAGACAAGCAAAAAGATATCCAGTAGTTCTGCATTAGCGGTTTTGGAAAATCTGATCCCCGTCACGGGGTTTGAAAACCAAGAATATGACCAAATCAGCTAAAGGAACGATGGAAAATCCGGGCAAAAACGTCAAACAAAAATCGGGTTTGAACAGAGTGATTTTAAAAACGGCATGGGGCATAAAATTGATCCCTGTCACAGGGTTTGAGATTTATCTAGGTCAAAAGATGTGGGTGATTAAAATCCCTCCTCATTATACTTCCCAAAGGTGTAGCCAATGTGGTTTTACCGACAAAGGCAATCGAACATCACAATCGAGATTTAAATGTTTAAACTGTGGATTTTCTATGAATGCGGATATCAATGCTGCCAATAACATCCGGGACACCGGAGCATGTTCCTTCTTCCAAAGTTATTGTTCCCTCTCAGAGGGTTTTGGAAGTAAAGAGTGTACATTGTCGAATCGGGCGATGTTACATCGAACCTTTAAAACACCTTTGATCATTCATGGTCGTAAAGGAAAAAGGGGGTAAGTCAACATAATTCTCATGAAAAGTGAGGTCAATGTAGCTATCGCTTATTCCAAGCGATCTCTATTCCACAACAAAGTGATTAGAGCCAATTTAATCAAAAAACTTGATTGCAATAGCTTAGCAGTTTCAAATGACACTTTTATCAGACCTGACAGGGGTTTTGGACCTATCTCAAACCGAAAGTCGGGAATAGAATTCTTCGAATACATGTGGATGTTTATGGTTCCATCTTTTTGGTTGTTGATTTAGATTCAGACAAACGTCGCAAAAAATATATTAGATACTACTGAAATGAACCACTTTATTTGCTCACTACATTGAATACTTTGAAACATGAAATTGGGCAAATATTACAATATGTTCAATATAAACATGAAAATATGAATATATTTCAATAATATAGGGCAATAATTTTAAAATTTAAAATATACTTCATTTCAAGATAAAATAATCCATGTAGAAAGATATTATTTACAATCTTGCACACGATTCGGAAAGAATCATTGGGTTTTGTAGTTGTGCCCCGATATTTCATATCGGGGCATTTTTTTTGATGATTAGACTTTATGAAATATTAGCATCACTATATCATTGTTTGCATTGTTTATCCATTCAATACCATTATATTTTTCCATGAGATCTATATCAGGATAAATTGTTCACAGAATAAAAAGATGATATTCAACAATCTGACAATAAAAATGGTGAATAAAGAGAAAATGCATGAAAAAAATATCATATACACTTAAGTAATAGACCCTATAATATAAATCTGGTGGTTCTACAACATAGTGATTAAAACCCATGAAAATAACTATTTCAACAAAAAAAATCAAAATTACCCCATAATCTACGGCAGAACCAAAAAGTATTTTGATATTTGTATTCAGCTTATTGACCAAGAAATGTCTCAACGTGAAGATGATTTGCTAGTTTACCATGGCACTTGGATACCCGGCGATGAAAATCAATTTGATAATTTGGGACAGTTTATGTTTTGGGTCGAAACTCCCCCTTTCGGAGTTATTGATAAACAGACAATAAAACACCCCCATCACCTGATCAAAAAAGAAGAAATTCTTAATTCATTATCTGACGATAAGCACCTATCCACACTACTCTTAAAGTATTTTAAACCACGATCCAAATCATTTTTCGCGCATTTCCCCATCAATGGTAATGCAGTACTCCCGAGCACTGAAATGGGACAACTTACTGGGGAGGTTTTTCCAGATAAATTTCAGTGGAAACAACTAAAAATCCATTCACTTTCATTCTCAAATCCCCTTGATTTTCTTAGAGAATTAAACATTATATCCAGTCATCACCGCCTAGAATATCGACTAGGAGCTGACTTAAAGTTTTGGATAGAATACTCTATCCACCTAGAAAGATTAGTGCAACAACACCAATACATTCCTGTACTCAAGCCTCACAATAAAACTCAAAATGAAAATTCCCTATACCTTTGTATGGGGTGGAATCTTACATCAGAGCCCTATGATATTGGTTTAAGAGAGTATGCATCAATCATCCCGGGGATTTGTTTATCCGCAAGACTTACAAAAAATAATAAATCTGATAATCAACCCCGACTTTATTGGAACTCTAGAAACCTCTTAGCTCACTTCTCAGAGCAACAACTTGAGGCATTGATCTCTAAAATTAATTTTCCACATGGCCTACTTAGTAAGCTTGACCACACCCTGATTTCTGATGCACTCGATTTTAGTCAGGATCGCCTATTAAAAAGTGTTCAGATCAATAAATCGGAAATCACTGAAAAGTGGAACCAATGGCATAGTTGGAAATCACTGATAGATGGGCACTTTGGCGGTTCAGCCGATGAAGGATTCCAACTGGGAATAAGGATAGAAGAACCAGTTACCAAAGGTGGAAAATGGAAAATGCTCTTCTTTGTTTCATCAAAAAATGATCCATCGCTTCAGTTAGATCTTGGAGATTGGTGGAGATTGAACAAAGAAAAGCGTAGCAAAATTCAAAAACAATTTGGGGACCAATTTGAGCGTACCTTGCTTGTCAAATTAGGCAATACCGCTAGAATGAGTCCTATTCTATGGGAAGGTATGCAAACATCTAAACCCATTGGATTCGAAGTTGATCTAGAAACAGCATATAATTTTCTTAAAAATGATTCCATAGCAATTGAGTCTACTGGCGTAAAGATTGTTCTGCCAAGTTGGTGGCTACCAGAAGGACGTAAGAGGCTGCGAATCAAAATAAAAGCCTCTAACCGTAAAACAAAATCAAGTTCTATCAGCGGGGAAAGTCAAGGCTTTTTTGATGGCAATTCATTGATAAATTATGATTACAGCCTGGCAATCGGCAATGAATCAATCAGTAAAGAGGATTGGGATACTCTTGTCCAAACGAAGCAACCTTTAGTACAATTTCGAGGTCACTGGATGGAATTGGAAAGTGAACAGTTGAAGCAAGTTTTATCTCTGTGGGAAAAGTCTCAAGATAATGAAGTTGATTTCTCATTGGATAAACTTGTCAATAGCTACATTACAGCAGATGAAGAACTATTTGAATACGATTTTGATAAAGATTTAAGCCGGCTATTAAAAGGACTTCGTAAACAAGATGAACTAATAGAATTTGACTCCCCAAAAAGACTAATGGGAGAACTTAGACCCTATCAAAAAAAGGGTCTCTATTGGCTTAATATGCATCAAAACCTGAGTCTAAATCCATGCTTAGCAGATGATATGGGGCTTGGGAAAACCATCCAAATTATTGCACTTCTATTACACGAAAAGGAGCAATTGATTGTCCAAAACACAAACGAATCACCTACAACTTTACTAGTTGCCCCAACATCTGTTTTGACCAACTGGCAAAAAGAAATTAATAGATTTGCACCATCAATCAAGTGTATTTTGCATCATGGTAGTAATAGAGAATCAAATCGAAATGGGTTTTCCAAACTATACAAATCCAACGATGTGATCATCACTTCATTTTCCATCGTTCGTATTGATAATAAACTTCTCAAAGAATATAATTGGCATAGGATTGTGGTGGATGAGGCTCAAAACATCAAAAACCCAAAATCTGCTCAAACAAAAGCTGTCTGCTTGATCAAGGCAAAACACCGCATCGCCATGACAGGAACCCCAATTGAAAATCGTCTGATGGACCTATGGTCATTGTTTAACTATCTTAATCCTGGTTATTTGGGAAATACAGCTCAGTTTAAAAAAATATATGAAACACCAATTCAAAGAAAAAAAGACACCCAAAAGGCAAGCCGCCTTCAAAATCTAGTACATCCTTTTATTCTAAGAAGGTTAAAAACAGACAAAAACATCATTAAAGATTTGCCTGAAAAAGTAGAACAAAAAGTATATTGTCATCTAACTAGCGAACAAGCATCACTTTATCAAACTGTGGTTGATGATGTAAAGCAAGAGATTACCTCTTCAGAGGGCATAAAAAGAAAAGGAATTATTGTTTCAGCACTAACAAAGCTGAAACAAATCTGCAATCATCCGAAGCAATTCTTACAAGATGGAAGTGCTTTTTCCGAAAGTCGTTCTCTAAAACTCAAAAGACTTAATGCGATGATTGAGGTTGCCTTAGATAAATCTGAAAGCCTTTTGGTATTCACCCAATTTTCTTATCTAGGTATTGATTTAGAAAAATTATTACGACAAACACACCGCTGCCCTGTTTTTTACCTTCGTGGTTCAACTTCAAGAATAAACCGGCAAAAGATGATTGATAGTTTTCAAAACCCTCATTCTCCTGCTTCTATTTTCCTACTTTCTTTAAAGGCCGGTGGTGTCGGAATCAATCTTACAAGAGCTAATCATGTTTTTCATTTTGATCGATGGTGGAATCCGGCAGTGGAAAATCAAGCGACAGATAGAGCATATCGGATTGGACAGGAGAAGACTGTTTTTGCTTATAAGATGATTACCACCGGTACAGTTGAAGAAAAAATAGATGATATGTTAGAAAAAAAACAAAAGCTTGCAGATAGTATTGTGGGAACTAGTGAAAACTGGATTACTGAAATGGATGATGAAGAATTCAACCATCTCATTACATTAGATGAACAATCAGTTTTAGAAACAAATACCGTATAACTTATGTATAGGCCTAGTAGAACCTGGTGGGGAGTCAAATTTTTGGATGTGTTAAAGATTTCAATGAACCCAGGTCGATTGAGTAGAGGAAGAAGCTACATGACTCCGTCTAGGATGCTTGAATATAAAATAGAGGGTTCTAAAGTATCCGCCAAAGTTCAGGGAAATGCATACCCCCACTATGGCATGTACGAAGCTAGCATCTACGATGTATCCTTTAACCTAAAACCATTCACCAAGGTCCAATGGAACAAAATGCTGGATAAAATTTGTGATAATGCGGCGTATATCTCACAAATTCTAATCGGGGAGATGCCTTCTGATATTGAGTCCTTATTTGAAAAGGAAAATCTTAATTTATTACCTCTACGAAGTCAAGAACTAGTTAGTCGTTGCTCATGTCCAGATTATGCATCCCCTTGCAAGCATGTGGCAGGTCTTTGCTATAAAATAGCATCAATGCTAGATCACGATCCTCTTTTGTTGTTTCAACTTAGAGGGCTTGATTTCGATCGACTACAAGAAAAGATATCTGAAAATCCCTTGGGTAAGGCATTAATTGACCAAAATAGAGATGCAATGAGTGAAATAACTCTGAGCACTAATCGATATACCCAACCGGCCTTAGAACCATCAAATAATGATAGCATTGCCACCTACTGGCAAGGAGCATTTGCCCTTCTAGACCAAAAACAATCAAAAGATTACGACTTACCTCCAGCCATACTTATCAGAAGGGGAGGAGATTTCCCTGCATTTTGGACAAAAAAAAGTTCATTTGTAACAGTTATGGAAGAGTTGTACCAGCGTATATTAAATGATATAAAACGTAGATAGCCTTTGTGTATCTTTAAATGCCAAAGCATATACAATAACACAACTGGCATAAAATGAAATTGACGCGAATAAATAGGAGGAAATTTTTAAGAGACACCTCTGTTTCATCACTTGGGGCATTAACAGTTCCTTCGATTGTACCTTCTACCGTTTTTGGTAAAACGGCTCCAAGTAATAAAATACAAGTTGGTCAAATTGGGTGCGGAAGAATTTCAGTCTGGCATGACTTACATGGTGTGATGCAAAATGATATTGCCCAAACCATTGGAGTTTGCGATGTTGATAGCAAACGTGCACTGGATGGGAAAAAGAATGTAGATAAATTTTATAGTGATAAGGGAAAATCTGTAGACACTAAAATCTTTGGAAACCACAAAGAAATGTTATCCTCCGGTGAGATTGATGCTGTTGTCATCAGTACTCCTGACCATTGGCATGCTCAACCTGCAATAGAAGCCGCCTTAGCCAATAAGCACATTTATCTGCAGAAACCTCATGCGATGACTATATATGAGGGGCGATTAGTGAGTGATATAGTCAGAACCCAGGGCGTGAAGTTTCAGCTAGGCACTCAACAACGATCCTCTGAACATTTTCGTTATGCTTGTGAATTGGTCCGGAATGGTAGAATTGGTAAGGTACACACCGTGAAAATAGGATTGCCGGGAGATCCTTCTGGACCTTTAGCAAAACCAGAACCAATCCCAGAAAACTTAGATTTTGATAGGTGGTTAGGATCGGCACCTGAGATGGATTATTCTGAGATGCTGGTACATCCACAGGCAGACTATTCAAGACCTGGATGGCTTAGGTATGAACAGTTTTGTGCCGGAATGATAACAGGATGGGGGCAGCATCATTTTGACATCGCGGCTTGGGGGACTAATTTAGAATACTCTGGACCCATTGGTATTGAAGCAATTGCAGACTTCCCACGTTCAGGCAGTTGGAATGTTCATGGAGATTTCATGGTAAAAATGGATTTTCAGAGTGGTCAAAGATTTCTAATTAGTGGCGGATATCCTAATGGTATTCGGTTCATTGGAGATCGTGGATGGATTTTTGTTACTCGAGGCCAATACAGAGTTTCCGACTCTGATCCTTTGCCTGAAGGGGAACAAAGCCCGCTTACGGCTAGTGATTCCAAAATTCTAGAAAATGGAATTGGTGAAGATGAAATTAATTTACCTAGAAGCACTGATCACCATCGTAACTGGTTAGAGAGTATCCGATCAGATAGTGAGCCTATCAGTAATGTTGAGGTAGCACACCGTGTATGTTCAATGTGCTTGTTGTCGCATATTGCAATGAAATTCCCTCATCGTCTTGAATGGAATCCAGGGACGGAAACTTTTGTAGGAAATGATAAAGCCACCGAAATGCTTCGTAGACAACAGCGTGCACCTTACGGGATAAATCATATAAACTATTAACGATATTTTCAAATGAGAAAATTTTTTACGATATTATTCCTTGCTTCTACATTAATAATGTGTGGTCCGAGCAAAAAGGAGTTAGCAAAGATACATATTGAGCAGACTGAGGCTTATGATATTGCAGAGAAGCAAATGGATATTTGGATGGATATTTATAAGAAGGGAATTGCGATTAAAGATTGCGAAGAGGCAGCGGATTATTGGTTTTCGATTTTAAATTGTCGTTATGAAAATAGGGATGAAGATATACTTAGTGGTATCTGGAAGATAAATTATGCGATAAGAAAGACAAATAAGGATGCGGGTTATACAATAGGTATAAAAGAAGATATTAATTTTCAGGCTGTAAAAGAATTATACAATGATTCAGAATCAAAGTTTTACCATAATTGTAAATGGGCTAAAAATCAATTGCAATCTATCTACATAGATCTTCGTGTGTTGGCGGTAAAATTACATGGAGAACTTTATATGGAAATAGGGGATTATAAATTAGCACAAATAGGAGTTAAAATAAGATGAGAAGTATTGCAATCATACTATTTATTGTCTTTGGATTTACTTCAATACAGGGGCAGTATAAGAAATTGCATAGATCTTTAAATGTTTTTGCTGATAGGTATGTTAAGGGTTACAAATCAGGTTTGGATATAAAAGATTGCGAACTACAAAGAGTTCATTGGGAAGGTATTCTTGATCATATGGTGCCTAGAATAACGCCATATAAATCAGGACGGTATCGTTGAATAGAAAAAGACAACATGGCTTTACTAGTTCTAATCCTGTTGAAGAATATAGTGCCAAGTATATTAGTTCTTCATGTAACACAAGAAAATGAAGCTATGATCAAGCATGTAATACCCTTTAAACATTAAAGTTATTCATAGAAAATTTAATGCCTAAGTTGTTTAGCTATAGAGTAAACATATAAACTTGTTGAGTAAATGTAGTGTTTAAATGGTATAACTAGTGGAGAAACATGGACATTCATGATTAATTGTTATCTCCATACATAATGTTCAGTGAATCCTTTGACAAGTTGAGGCTCAAGTTTGATTCTGTTTCTATGCCGTTTGTTTATTATGATTTTTCCGGATATATTCTGTAGAACATCAAATATCACCCTATTAAATTGTAAATTTTCATGCAAATTACCTTAACCAATTCCTAAAGAATATATCTTCCATTAGGTGAACAAATTGTATGATTCTTAACAATAGTATTTGGTAAATAGACCGAAATTTGCCTAAGCAAATTGAGATATAAACTAGTTAATGACTATAAGATAAAATGACAAAATCAAGACATAACAAAATCCCCTTGCAAGTAAACGAGGTACTTGAAGATTCAGCAGAACTATTATTAAACTTTTTGGAATATTCTAAATCTGGAGCATCTCCAGTACTCCAAAATGAACACATTGGGGATATTGCAAATCAACTCAATGTCCAACATCATCTTATAAACGGATTTCAATCAAAAGAGGAGATAAAAAAGTTTATAAAAACCTACTTAGACTATTCCACTCAAATTCATAATCCTCATTATGTGGGTCATCAAGTTTCAATTCCACATGAATTATCAATAGTTCCAGAGTTAATTCACGGAGTTTTGAACAACCCAACTACGCTCTATGAAATGGGACAATCCGGTGCTACCCTTGAACACTTTGTTATCAATTGGATGCTCAGTAAATTAGGTTGGTTCAAAGGGGAGCATCTTTTGGATTTTCGCAATCGTGAAAATGGTGGTTCTGGCTTTCTAACACATGGCGGATCACTTGCCAATCTAACGGTACTCTGTGCTGCAAGAGCTTCAATAAGCCCTGATGCTTGGACAAAAGGAAATCCCAAAGATCTTGTTGTTATGGGGCCCAAATCAGTACACTATTCCATATCAAGAGCACTTTCGATTATGGGACTTGGAAGCAATGCGTATGTTTCTATCCCCACTGACAAATACGAAATTATTAAAGCAGATCAAATCCAAAGCACTTATGATGCAATAATCAAGAGTGGGAAAAGAGTGATGCTCATGATTGCCAACGGTTGTGCAACTTCAACAGGATATTTTGACCCTATTGAGGAAATGGGAGAGTTTTGCTCGAAAAATGACATCTGGTTTCATGTTGATGGAGCTCATGGTGCGGTAGCCCTTCTATCAAAAAAATACAAGCACTTCCTTACAGGGATAGAATTAGCCGATTCAATGATATGGGATGCTCATAAAATGATGAGAACATCAACCTTATGCACCGCGATATTGTTCAAAAAATATAAACACCAATCCCAAAATTTAAAGCAAAAAGGTGGTTATTTGTTCCATGAAAAAAAATCTTTCGGAAAAGACACGCTACCTTATACCATAGAATGTACTAAAGCTCCCCTTGGGACAAAAATATACTGGGCCTTAGCCGCTGAGGGAGAAAAAGCAATGGAGTCATATGTTGAATCTTGCTTTGATAAAGCGAGAGAGTTTTACCTTCTTATAGAGAAATCTGAGGATTTTGAAGGATTTAGTCCTCCTGAAACAAACATCATTTGCTACAGATACAGACCCGATATAATTTCAAACCAACAGCAGCTTGAGTTAAGAAATAAAGTAATAGAATTAGGTCAGACCTATATCACCTCCACGGAAATACTCGGAACTCGCTACCTGAGGAATACGATTTGTAATCCTTTGACCAAAACTGAAAATTTTCTTTTTACCCTACAAAAAATAAGAGAAGCATATTCAACCTTGGTAGGTAACCATTTCGTATCAAAACAATAAATGAAAATGGGAAAGTCAATTCTTATACTAGGTGCATCGGGTATGGTAGGAGGACAAGTGCTAAGACACAGCATAGACCACCCCGAAGTAGACAAAATATTTGTCCTCACTAGGTCAGAATTAGCGATAAAAGATCAAAAGCTGCAGCAAACAATTCACACCGATTACCTCAATTACCACAAGATAGTACCGATTCTGTCAAAAGTGGATATTGTAAGTTTTTGTATCGGTGTATATACTGGGAAAATTGATAAAAAGGGATTTTATGAGGTAACGGTTGATATACCGGTTGCGTTGGCCAAAAAGTTAAAAGAAGTCAATCCCAATTGTACTTTTTGTCTTCTCAGTGGAGCTGGTGCTGATAGCAAAGAAAAAAGCAGATTCCTTTTTGCCAGAACAAAAGGGATTGCAGAAAATAGATTACAAAATCTTTTGCCCAATTTTTATTCTTTCCGTCCTGGTTATATCTACCCAACTCAACCAAGAAAAGCGGTGAATTTTTTGTACGGTCTTTTTGATTTGCTTTATTCGAAAATCAGCAAATTTAAATGGAGATTCCTCAAGATAAAGTTCTTCCAGCAAATTGCATTAAATACTTCTATTACTTCAGAACAGCTTGGGCGTGCCATACTTGATGTTGGGCTTAATGGATACGTCCATAAAATTATTGAACACAAAGAAATTCATTCTATCAACAGAAAGTTGGTTCTTATCACTTGATTTCAGGGTTTCATTTTAACCATATGGGCACTCAATTAATTTCCAGAAGAACAGTTAATGTGAATTACTATTGCCATCTCTTTACAAAAAGTTCAAATATTTTCATGGATCTGTATTATGTCTTTTTTCTTCTTACTCAATCATATTCGAAAAGATTATTTTAGCATTTGACTCAGAATGAGTAGAAAAGTATTTTACTGTAGAGTATGAATAAATTTGATTTGCAACAATTAATTGCTGAATTTCTAGAAAAATATGGAGTACAAAGCTCCATTGCGGAACCACTTGGCACCCTGATTACTTTTGCTTTACTCTTAGTGGTAAGTTGGATTCTTTTTAAAGTCAGCAGAACGGTAATTAGGGCGATATTTAAAAAAATCATTAGGACGACAAAAAACCAATTTGATGATAAACTTCTAAAAAATAAATTCCCAAAGTTTGTATCCTACTTTGTTCCTCTTCTTTTCCTATACTATTTAGTACCTAATCTAAACTGGTCAATCGAATTCTTTTCGGTTTTACTTCAAAGGGTTACAGCTATATTACTTATCCTGACGGGACTTTACACAGTCCGTTCTTTATTGAGGTCAATTAGTGATCATTTACGAACTCTACCTGCGTTTAAGGACAAACCACTTGACAGCTACATACAGGTTGTTATGATCATTATGTGGCTATTTGGAATTATAGCTTTGTTTTCGGTACTCACAGGGAAAAACGTCAATACTCTAATTGCAGCTCTTGGAGCTATTTCTGCCGTCTTATTATTTGTCTTCAAGGATACTATTCTTGGATTTGTAGCCAGCGTGCAGATAACTGTAAACGATACTGTACGCATTGGAGACTGGATTACAATGAAAAACCAATATGCCGATGGTGATGTAATTAAGATTACACTTTCAAGTGTTATCGTACAAAACTTTGATAAAACGTATACTTCAATTCCAACTTATAAATTGGTATCAGATTCTTTTGTTAATTGGAGAGGAATGGAAGAATCTAGTGGTAGAAGGATAAAAAGGTCTATTCTCATCAAGGTTAGTAGTGTAAAATTTTTGACTGATAAGGATGTTAAGAATCTCAGAAATTTGCATTTGTTCGGGGAGTTCATAGAAAACCGGCAGAAAGAAGTAGCTGCGTACAACCAGAAGCTTGGCATACCCACTGATGATTTGATCAATGGTAGAAATTTAACAAACATAGGAACCTTCAGATACTATATTCAGTACTACTTGAAATCTCGCCGTGATGTCAACCAAAAGATGACACTCATGTGCAGGCAGTTAGCACAGACACCCAAAGGCATACCCATAGAAGTATATGCTTTTTCAAGCGATAAAATTTGGGTGAATTATGAATCTATAATGTCTGATTTGTTTGACCACATATACGCATCTGTTAAGTATTTTGATCTTGAATGCTACGAAGATAGCTTCACACACTAGACTACTTAATTTCTTTTTATTTCTTTCAAGAACTATAATTCCATATGTGAAGATGAGAAGTAAATTTTCTCTAGATGAGCCAAATTCTGGTGTATTGGATTATATTGAAATGGGGGAAATTGCTCAGTCTAGATACGATAGCCCTAGAATCAACCCATTAATGCAACTTTAGGATAGGATTTTAGATTTTAAATCAAAGATAAATAAGTTGGCTGATATTGGTATTGTTTTTTTGATTTTTTAATTACAATGTTCGTACCCATTGTGTTGTATTTGGATGGTTATAGAGTCTGGACATAGAGTGTCTTCATTGTTATTTGTACTCTTATTTTTTAAAAAGAGAGTTAATAGTGTTGTGTAAGTATCTTTCCACTTCTTCAGTAAAAACAAACTTTGTTT